>JAZFWG010000151.1:0-12107 GCA_036448135.1 Alphaproteobacteria bacterium | reverse complement strand
GCGCCCATCGTCAGATTTCGGCCTATGAGAAGGCCATCGCCGACGGCGCCACTCAGCATGAGGCGCTAGAGGCCGTGGTCGATATGCTGGTCGAGGCAACCGTCGAGGGAATTGATTCAGACGCAAGAACACTAGAGGATGGGCCGAAACGCCGGCAGGCGAAGTGACGGTCCAACCACAATCAATCTTCAGGAGAGCTTCATGGACGAAAAGACCCGTATTGAACTGGAAGCGGCATCCTTCCGCAGCCTGGTCGCGCATCTGCGCACGCGCCCCGAGTTGCAAAACATCGATCTCATGAATCTGGGAGGGTTTTGCCGCAACTGCTTGTCGAAATGGTATTTGGCCGCGGCCGAGGAAAAGGGCCTTGATCTCACCTACGAACAGACCCGCGAGATCGTTTACGGCATGCCATATGACGAGTGGAAGACGAAATACCAGACCGAAGCCACCCCCGAACAAATGACCAAGTACGCGGAAGCGAAAAAAGCGGAATCCGCCTAGACTGTGCCATTGATCGGAAGAGACGGCGCGAAGGGATCAATTGCCGAAATGGCTGCCGATTTTCCAAGTCGATCCTATCTATCTAGCTGATGGCTGGTCACCTTCAAGAGCCGGCGCCATGGTCCGGGTCCGGCGCGTCGCCCACACCCAGGCCATGAGGCAGATCACCGCGCCGGCGCCGAGGGTGAGTTGTAGCCCGAAGCGTTCGGCGAGCCATCCCATCAACACCGCGCCGATCGCCGGCACGCCCCGGTAGATCACGGAATAGAGTGACATCACCCGTCCGCGCATGGACTCTTCCACCGCCGACTGCAGCAAGGTCTGGGTGCCGACACCGCTTGTGATCATGGCGAAACCGGCGCCAGCCAGGAACAACAGCGCCAGCCAGAAAATATCGGTCGCGGTGAAGGCCAGGAGGGTAAGTCCGATGAACAGGATATTGGCGACGACCACCCTGGTCAGACCCACCACCGGGCCGCGCTGGGCCAGCCAATAGGCCCCGACCATGGCGCCGAAACCCACCGCCGATGTCAACCAGGCCAGGCCGTCGGCGCCACGGTGAAAAACGTCACCGGCGAATGCGGGCATCAGGTCGATCACCGGCCGCGTCGCCACCGACGACAGGGTCAGCAGCACCAAGATCGGTCCGATGCCGGGATGGGTGGCGACATAGCGGTAGCCGTCGGCAATGTCGCTGAGCAGGTTGCCGCGCTCGCGCGGTGGCAGGTCCGGGGGCGCCAGGTCCATCCGCATCAACCCAATGGCAAGTATGAGGTAGCCAACGGCGTTAAGGGCAAAGATGAAAGCAACGCCCTCGTCGGCAAGGAGGAGGATGCCGGCGATCGCCGGGCCGATGAAACGCGAGCCGTGGAACAGGGTGGAGTTGAAGGCGATGGCGGCAGTGAGATCCTCGCGGGGGACGCATCGCGGGATCACCGACATCCTCGCCGCGGTGCTGAAGGGGTTGTTGAGGCCCATTAAGAGGACAAGCCCGATCAGGATTTCGATGGTGATGACGCCGCTGATGGTGAAGGCCCACAGTGCAACCGCTTGGAAAACGATGATGATCTGGGTGATGATCATCGGCCGCATCGGGTCGATGCGGTCGATCAGCGCGCCGGCGAAGGGACTGATGAGGACCCCTGGCGCGAGATCGGCGAAGGCGATAATGCCGAGCCAGGTCGGCGAACCGGTCAACTTCCAGGCCAGCCAACCGACCGCGACCCGATACATCCAGGTGGTCACCAGGGATGGCACCATGGTCCAGGTGATGATGGCGTAATTGCGGTGGCGCATGGCGCTACCGATCACGCGTAGTCCGGACATGCCGATCATGGCGCGCTCAGTCCGCCTTCACGGTTTCCAGGGCCGGGGTCACCACATGCACGCGCTGGGTCATCCATAGCCAGGCCGCTAAGCAGAGCAAGCCGGCGCCGGCGACCGGCAGGCGTAGCCCGAAGCTTTCCGAAAGAATTCCCAAGGTCAGGGCGCCGAGGGCGGCGCCGCCTTGATGGATCAGGGTGAACAGGGACATGACACGGCCGCGCACGCTCCCTTCCACCGTGGATTGGATCAGGGTCATGGTGCCGACGCCGCTGATGATCATGCCGAAACCGGTCACCACCAGGGCAGGGATCGCCAGCCAGAAAATGGTGGTCGCGGTGAATACCCACAGCGATGCGACGATGATCAGCGACGATGTGGTCACCAGCCTGGTCAGCCCCTCGACACCTTCGCGCGCGAGGAGCCAAATGCCGGCGAGCATGGCGCCGAACCCCACCGCCGAGGTCATCCACGCCAATCCGGCGGGGCCACGGTCGAACACGGCGCCGGCAAAACCAGGCAGGAGATCGGAGATCGACCGCGACGCGAATGCGGTCACCAACACGAACATCAGCATCGGCCCGATACCGGGATGGCTTGCTGCATAGCGATAGCCTTCTTTCATCTCGCTCAGCATTCCGCCCCCCGTGCGTTCCATCTTGTCGCGGATCTCGACCCGCAGGCTGAGAAGAATGGCGAGGAAGATCGCGAAGCTGAAGGCGTTGATGGCGAAGGCGGGACCGACACCGCTGAAATTGATGACGATGCCGGCCACGGCGGGACCTAGGAACCGGGCAACGTTGAAGATGATCGTATTGATGGCGATGGCCGGCGCGAGATCTTCATGGGGGACAAGGTTGGGGACCAGGGCGAGACGCGATGCGGTATGGAAGGCGTGGCATATGCCGAGAAAAGCGGTAATGGCCAGCAACACCTCTATGGTCACGACGCCGGCAAAATACAGCGTGGTCAGGGCGATGGCCTGCACCATCATCAGGAACTGGGACAGGGCCGACAGCTTTAAGCGGTCGAAGCGGTCGGCGATGACCCCGGCGAAAGGCGAGGTCGCCACCATCAGGGCAAGGTCGGTGGCGGCGATGATGCCGAGCCACGCGCCCGATTTGGTGAGCTGCCAGGTTAGCCACCCCACGGCGACGCGCTGGGTCCATGTCCCGATCAGAGAACATGAGCTGCCGATGGTGTAGTTGCGGTAGTTGGCATTGCGCATCACCTTGATGGCGCCGTGAAATCCGATCCGCAGTCTCATGGGGTTTGGTTTCCTAAATACTGTGGCGCGGCTACAACTACCCTGCTTGGTGGCCCTGGGCAATCGCTGGATGGTGGTTGCCCGGATTCCCGGGGTGATTTTTCGCGCCGGGCGGAGTATAGCAACGGGGCGAAAAAACCAACCGGAACCCTGCCATGACCATCGTGGTGACCGGCGCCGCCGGCTTCATCGGCTTTCACGCCGCCAAAGCGCTTCTCGACCGCTTGGATGGCGCGGACAATTTCACCTTCCGGCGCCTCGACATCGCCGACCGGGAGTCTTTAGATAAATTTTTCAGTGATTTTAGTGAGATAGACCGCGTTCTTCATCTCGCGGCGCAGCCCGGGGTGCGCTATTCCCTGGTCAATCCCTACGCCTATACCGCGGCCAATATCACCGGACATCTCAACCTCATCGAGGCCTGCCGGCGGCTCGACGGGCTCAGTCATGTGGTCTACGCCTCGTCGTCGTCGGTCTATGGCGGCAACACCAAACTGCCCTTCGCCGTCGGCGACGCGGTGGACCGGCCGGTGTCGCTTTACGCCGCCACCAAGCGGGCCGATGAGCTGATGAGCGATTGCTACAGTCATCTCTACCGCATGCCGATGACGGGGTTGCGCTTCTTCACGGTCTATGGCCCGTGGGGGCGGCCGGACATGGCTGCGTATCTTTTCACCAAGGCGATTTTCAGCGGCGAGACCATCCGTGTCTTCAACCACGGCGACATGAAGCGGGACTTCACCTACATCGACGATATCATCACCGGCGTGCTGGCCTGTTTGGACCATCCGCCCGATGACGGTGACGACCCGCCCCACCGTCTCTACAACATCGGCAACAACCGGTCCGAGCCGCTGCTGCGTTTCATCGAGGTGATCGAACAGGCGGTGGGCCGCAAGGCCGAGCTGGAAATGGCACCCATGGCGCCTGGCGAGGTCAAGGAGACCTATGCCGACATCTCGGCCATGGAAAAAGGATTTCGGCTTCAAGCCGGCAACCACCATCGACCAGGGCATCCCGCGCTTCGTCGACTGGTACCGCGACTATCACGGCGTGTGATTGGCGTGGCGGCTCTGCTGTGTGTCGCCATTTGGACATCCAAACATCCTTACAATGATCCAAAACAACATTTAGTCCGGACCAATTTCAGGAGGTCAGGTCGTACTGCCTAAGCGAAAAACATTCAAAAGGCAAAGACTGCCGGGATAATAACTTTGATCGCGAGATTAATATTGCGTTCGATATTTTTAGCGTCTTCGCGAGACATAAGAGGGTAATTAAGCATTCCATCAAGGACCAAAGGTCTCCCGCTACATCTCTGGTTTCCACACCGTTTACAAGCGGTTCCACCATCAGTGTTTGCCCTCAAAGAAATCGGCGATAATCCTGAAACGATTCCGAGTGTTTTTGGTGCTGTCCATTAATGGATGGCCAAAGTCTAGTACGTGTCTGTATTTGCCGTTATGTGCCTCGATAGCTCTGCCGAGAGGTTCCACATCCGATGCACTGATAACTTCATCGCGACCGCCGGAGATGACAAGGACATTCGATGCGTCAGAGGGCACATTGGCGATGGGATCATATTGGGACGGACAAAAGCTATACCAAGGAAGTTTCGCGGGGGTGGAGTCTATTGCGACCGCTTCAAATTTGTTGATCGGCATGTGTGGACCCAGGGAGTAAATGCCCCCCATGGAAATACCGTATAAGAAAATTTGTTTATAACCTTTGCCACGCACTTTTTCTGTGATCAATGCCTGGTCTAGGCTGATCGGCTTAAGCAACGGGGTTCCATTGGATTTACCGTAGCCTCTGTAATCAAATATGAAGACGTCGAAGCCGCGCCCGGCGAAGTAGGTAAGATCAACTCGCAGTTGATCCGCTAGAACTGCGTTGCCCTGAAGGACGAGAATCGCGCGAGTAGCAACAGTCTGGTTCTTTGCAGAAATTCGGTAGCCTTTTAGGGAGCGGCGGTCGGATGTTTTGACATCAATCGGGCTGTAATCGAAGCCATTCACCTTACGGGCCAATGGGCCGCGAACTGCAATGTCTCTCCAAGCTTCGAACATCGCCGCCTCTAATCCCAAAAATCCACAAATTGACACCTCTTGAACCGGGGTCGTCTCCGCATATGCCTCGTAACCGACAGACAGAATAGGCCCAAAAATCAGCATCAGTAGCAGTCTCGATAAGCGCCTCATTCTGAACTCCTAATTATTTTGCCCCTAAACTTGACCTGCCCCCATTGGTTGTTTTGTGAAAATATGTCATTGCAAAACTTATCGGGGTCACTTTGCGCGGCGTGTGACCGGCGCCGTCTTCGCCGCCCTTACTTGTACAGCCCCTCGATGTCATCGCGGTAGATCTCGGTGATGACATGGCGGCGGATCTTCAGCGTCGGGGTCAGTTGGCCGTTGGTGATGGCGAAGGGCTCGGGGGCGACGGCGAAGTGGCGAATGCGCTCGAGTGGTGACAGCTTGGCGTTGACCCGCTTGACCGCGTTGCCGATCTCGCCATCGGCGGCGGCGTCGGCAACGATGAGGGCGACGAGATAGGGTTTGCGGTCGCCATAGACCATGGCCTGGGCGATTTCCGGCTCGAGTGAGAGAATGCCCTCGATGCGCTGGGGAGAGACATTGTCGCCGCCGGAATTGACGATGATGTCCTTCTTGCGGTCGGTAATGTGGAGATAGCCGTCGTCATCGAGGGCGCCGATATCGCCGGTGTGGATCCAGCCATCGCGAATCGCCGCCGCCGTCGCCTCCGCATCCTGCCAATAGCCCTGCATCATCAACTCGCCGCGCACCAGGATCTCGCCGTCCTCGGCGATCCTGACCTCGGCGTCGGGGATCGGCGGGCCCACGGTCAGGAGATTGACCTTTTCCGGCGGATTGCAGCTGACGATCGGCGCGGTCTCGGTCTGGCCGTAACCCTGGAGGGTGCGGATGCCGAGGGCGGTGAAGAAAAGCCCGACCTCATAATTCAACGGCGCGCCGCCGGAGATGAAGGCCTTGAGCCGGCCGCCGAAGCGCCGGGCGATAGACCGGCGCACCAAAAGGGTGAGCATGGCGTCGGTGATACGCGCGCCTAGCCCAAGGGATTCCGGCGCCAAATACCGAGCCCGGCCCAGTTCCAATGTCCGGTCGAACAGCTTTTTCCTGTAACCGCCCGCACGGTTGACGCCATGGCTGATCCGTTGCTGCAGAGTTTCGTAGAACCGTGGCACCGCGGTCATCAGGGTCGGCCGCGCCTCGGCCATGTTGGAGACGACGGTGTCGGCGCCCTCGGCATAATAGATCTGGGCGCCGAGCATGATGGGCAGGAACTGGCCCGCGGTGTGCTCATAGGAGTGGGACAGCGGCAGGAACGACAGGAACACCTCGTTGTTGAAATGGAGGTGGCGCAAGGTGTAGCGCGTGTTGGCGCAGTTGCTGAGGATGGCGCCGTGGGACAGCATCACCCCCTTGGGCGCGCCGCCGGTGCCGGACGTGTAGATGATGCACGCCGTGTCCTCGCGCTTGCCGGCGCTGGGCTCCGCGCCGCCATCTTCGCCCGCCGCGCCCACGCCCAAGTCCTCGATCTCTTGCCAGGTGCGCAGATCGACGCCGAGGGACTGGTCAAGTTCGGGTTTTTCCAGGGCGATGACGGTCTCCAACTGGCCCGCCCGCACCGCCGCCGGCAGCAGCCGTTGGGCCAGGCGCGTGGTCGAGACCAAGGCGGCGCGGGCGCCGGAGTTGTTGAGCACATGGAGATGGTCGTCGGCGGTGTTGGTGACGTAGGCCGGAACCGTGATGCACCCCGCCGCCATGATGGCGATGTCGGCAATCAGCCATTCCGGGCGGTTTTCCGAGACCAGAACCACCCGGTCGCCGGGATTGAGGCCAAGGGCGGTGAGACCCCGGGCCAGCGTCCGCGCCTGGGCGGCGACCTCACCCCAGCTCTGCGCGCGCCAGGCGCCGCCGCGCTTGGCCCACAGGAACGGCTTCGAGGCCTTACGTGCGGCCTGGGCGAAGAACATCGCCGGCAGTGTCGGCCAGTCCCCGGCTCCGGTCTCGATTGTTGTCATGGCGCTGTGGTTTCCCCATCTCTATTGTCGCAATCTTTATAACGCGCCCCGCTTTCAGGAGTAACCCATGACAGAACTGCCGCGCTGGAATCTGGACGATCTTTATCCGGGCCGCTCATCGAAGGCGCTGGCCCAGGATCTGACATCTTCCGATGAGCGCGCCAAGGCGTTCGAGGACCGCTATCACGGCAAGCTCGAAAGCCTTGACGGCGACGGCTTGGCGGCGGCCATCACCGAGTTCGAGGCCATCGACGAGATGCTGTCGCGGATCATGAGCTATGCCCAACTGCTCTATGCCACCGCGGTCACCGATGCCGAAACCGCCCGGTTCTATCAGACCACCCAGGAACGGCTTACCGACATCTCGACCCGGCTTCTGTTCTTCACCCTGGAGATCAACCACCTCGATGACGGTTACTTCGACGCCGCCTTTAAGTCCGGCAAGCTCGGCCATTACCGCCCCTGGATCCGGGATGTCCGCGCCTTCCGCGACCATCAGTTGAGCGAAGACTTGGAAAAGATTCTGCACGAGAAATCGGTCGCCGGGCGCAACGCCTGGGTGCGGCTGTTCGACGAGACCAATGCCCGGCTGCGCTTTGCCATTGGGGCTAAGGAGTTGACCAGCGCCGAGGCCTTCCACCTCATGTCCAGCAAGGATGCGGCCCAACGCCGCGAGGCCGGCGAGGCCATCGGCAAGACCCTCGGCGAAAACGCGCAGGTGCTCGCTCTCATCACCAACACCCTGGCCAAGGACAAGGAGATCGAGGACCGCTGGCGCAGCTTTCCGGCGCCGCCATCGTCGCGCAATCTTTCCAATTTCGTCGAGGACGAGGTCGTCGACGCCCTGGTCGGCGCGGTCAAATCAGCCTACCCCAAGCTGTCGCACCGTTACTACCGGCTCAAGGCCGAATGGCTCGGCGTCGATAAGTTGAATTACTGGGACCGCAACGCACCCCTGCCCGACGACGAAGACAAGGCCATTCCCTGGGACGAGGCCCGGGACCGGGTGCTCGCGTCATACGCCGCCTTCGCCCCGGAGATGGCCGACATCGCCGAACGTTTCTTCACCGAGCACTGGATCGACGCCGGGGTGCGGCCGGGCAAGGAGCCGGGCGCATTTTCCCATCCCACGGTGCCGGCGGCCCACCCCTATATCCTTCTCAACTATCAGGGCAAGACCCGGGATGTGATGACGCTGGCCCACGAGCTCGGCCACGGCATCCATCAGGTGCTGGCCGCGCCCCAGGGCCATTTGTTGGCCGACACCCCCTTGACGCTCGCCGAGACCGCGTCGGTGTTCGGCGAAATGCTGACCTTCCGCGCCGTGGTGGACGCCGAAACCGACACCACGCGCCGCCGGGTGCTGCTGGCGTCGAAGATCGAGGACATGCTCAACACCGTGGTGCGCCAGATCGCGTTCTATGATTTCGAACTCAGGGTCCATACCGAACGCCGCGGTGGCGAGCTCACGGTTGAGCGCCTGGGCGAGATATGGCTTGAGGTCCAGAGCGAAAGCTTAGGGTCGGCGATCACCCTGGGGGGGGACTACGGCTATTTCTGGTCCTATATCCCCCACTTCATCCATTCGCCGTTCTATGTCTACGCCTATGCCTTCGGCGATTGCCTGGTGAATTCCCTCTACGCCACCTACCAGGACTGGCAGGGCGGCGGCGGCAACGGAGGCGGCGATGGCGAGGCCTTCCGCGGCAAATATCTCGACATGCTGCGCGCCGGCGGCACATTGCGCCACAAGGAGCTGCTGGCGCCCTTCGGCCTCGATGCCACCGAGCCCGCCTTCTGGGACCGGGGCCTCAGTATGATCGCCGGCTTTATCGACGAGATTGAGGACCCTGCTTGACCGCCTGGGCCTTGATCCAGGCCGCGATGTCGGCGACGACCTTGTACTCGATGCCGAAGAAGGGTTGTTCGATCCCCGGTCGGGTCTCGAGCTTGACCAGTTCATCGGCGGCCGCCGTCGCGGTCATGGCGATGGCCAAGCTACCGAGGGCGAGGAGGGCGATCACGCGCATTTATTCATTCCATCATGTGAAAATCGCAACCGGCACTTGGCAAATCGCCGTGAAGAAGGCATTGTGCCGCCACCAACGTCTAACTATCTGTCCATCGACGGATTCTTACAGAAACTTTCCTAATCCCACCCCATGAAAGTCGCAATACCCAAGGAACGGCGTCCAGATGAGGCCCGCGTCGCGGCATCGCCGCTGACGGTCGGGAAACTCATTGATCTCGGTTTCGATGTGGTGGTCGAGACCGGCGCCGGCGACGGCGCCGCCATCCCGGACCAGGCCTTCGCGGACGCCGGCGCCACCATCGCCGCGGACGAGGCGGCGGCGCTCGGCGATGCCGATATCGTGTTCAAGGTGCGCGAGCCTTTGCGCGGCGGCGGCGATGACCCCGACGAGCTCGCCCTGATGAAAAAGGGCTGCGTTCTGGTGGGGTTGCTGTCACCCATGGTGGACCGCGACGGCGCCCAGGCCTATGCCACCCACGGCATTACCGCCTTCGCCTTGGAGCTTCTGCCCCGGATCACCCGGGCCCAGACCATGGATGTGCTGTCGTCCCAGAGCAACCTCGCCGGCTACCGGTCGGTGCTCGACGCCGCGGCCTGTTTCGGCCGCGCCTTTCCCATGATGATGACGGCGGCGGGCACCGTGGCGCCGGCGCGGGTGGTGGTGATGGGCGCCGGTGTCGCCGGGCTTCAGGCCATCGCCACGGCCAGGCGCCTGGGCGCGGTGGTGTCGGCCTTCGATGTCCGCGCCGCCGCCAAGGAACAGGTCGAAAGCCTGGGCGCCAGTTTCATCGAGGTCCCGGCCGAAGAGGGCGCCGACGGCGAGACCGCCGCCGGCTATGCCAAGGAAATGGGCGAGGAGTATTTGAAAAGACAGGCCGAAGTGATCCACCAGACCCTGAAGAAGCAGGACATCGCCATCTGCACGGCGCTGATCCCAGGCCGGCCGGCGCCGGTGCTGATCACCGAGGACATGGTCAAGGACATGGCGCCGGGCTCGGTGATCAATGATCTCGCGGTCGAGGCCGGGGGCAACTGCCCCTTGAGCGAGCTCGGCAAGGTCGTGGTCAAGCATGGGGTGACGATCATCGGCCACGCCAACGTGCCGGCGCGCATCGCCGTCGATGCCAGCGCGCTATATGCCCGCAACCTGCTCAACTTCATCACGCCATTGGTGGACGGCGAGACCAAGGCGCTCGAGATCGACTGGTCCGATGAGATCATCCAGGGCACGCTTTTGACCCGGGACGGCAAGGTCGTGCATCCACTATTGACCGGAGAAGGAACGGACTGATGGAAGCTCAAGGCGGGCTTGATCCCTTCGTGGTCGGCTTCACCGTGTTTGTTCTGGCGGTGTTCGTCGGCTATCACGTGGTGTGGCGGGTGACGCCGGCGCTCCATTCGCCGCTGATGTCGGTGACCAACGCGGTGTCGTCGGTGATCATTGTCGGCGCGCTGATCGCCGCCGGACCGGAAGGCATGAATTTCTCCAAGATCATGGGCTTCGCCGCCGTGGTGCTGGCCGCCGTCAACATCTTCGGCGGCTTCATCGTCACCCAGCGCATGTTGCTGATGTTCCGGAAGAAGAAGTGAGCGGGGCCGGGCGGTGACGGAAAATATTGCGGCTTTCGCCTATCTCGCGGCTTCGGTGTGCTTCATCCTGACCCTGAAGGGCCTGTCATCGCCGGAGACGGCGCGGGGCGGCAACATGTTCGGCATCGCCGGCATGGTCATTGCCGTGGTCACCACCTTGTTGATGCCGGGGGTCCTCAGCTATGAGCTGATTCTCGCCGGCTTCGTCATCGGCGGCGCCATCGGTACCGTGATCGCGCTTAAGATCCAGATGACGGCGTTGCCGCAACTGGTCGCCGCCTTCCACAGCCTGGTCGGGCTGGCCGCGGTGCTGGTGGCGTCGGCGGCGCTCTATTCGCCGGCGGCCTACGGCATCGGCGCCATCGGCGCCATCAAGTCCTCCAGCCTGATCGAGATGAGCCTGGGCACCGCCATCGGCGCCATCACCTTCACCGGCTCGGTGATCGCCTTCGCCAAGCTGCAGGGGCTGATGACGGGCCGGCCCTTGGTGTTTTTCGCCCAGCATCCCTTGAACGCGGCGTTGGGGATCGCGTTGGTGGTGTTGACCGGCTATTTCGCCATGACCGAATCCTACACCGCCTTTTGGTTGTTGACCGGCCTGGCGCTGCTGTTGGGCTTCCTCCTCATCCTGCCCATCGGCGGCGCCGACATGCCGGTGGTGATCTCGATGCTGAATTCCTATTCGGGATGGGCCGCCTGCGGCATCGGCTTCACGTTGGAGAACAGCCTTCTCATCATCACCGGCGCCCTGGTGGGGTCTTCGGGCGCCATCCTCAGCTACATCATGTGCAAGGGGATGAACCGCTCGATCTTCAACGTCATCCTCGGCGGTTTCGGCACCGAAGGCGCCACCGCCGCGGCCGAGACCTCCGACAAGCCCCACAAGGCCGGTAGCGCCGACGATGCCGCCTTCATCCTCGAAAATGCCGGCAGCGTCATCATCGTGCCCGGTTACGGCATGGCGGTGGCCCAGGCCCAGCACGCGCTCCGGGAAATGGGCGATCTGTTGAAGTCGGAAGGGGTCAAGGTGAGCTACGCTATCCATCCGGTGGCGGGCCGTATGCCGGGGCATATGAACGTGCTGCTGGCCGAGGCCAACGTGCCCTATGACGAGGTGTTCGAGCTCGACGACATCAACCGAGATTTCGCCGCCGCCGATGTCGCCTTCGTCATCGGCGCCAATGACGTCACCAATCCGGTGGCCAAGACCGACCCGGCGAGCCCGATCTACGGCATGCCGGTGCTCGACGTCGAGAACGCCCAGACGGTGCTGTTCATCAAGCGCTCATTGGCGACCGGCTATGCCGGGGTCGATAACGAGCTGT
>JAZFWG010000150.1:0-4122 GCA_036448135.1 Alphaproteobacteria bacterium | reverse complement strand
CATGGCATTCAAAACAGGCCAGGGGGTAAAGCAGGACCATGTCAAGGCCGCCAATTGGTTTGCCCAGGCCGCCGACAAAGGTCTGGCCGAGGCTCAACTGAATCTGGCACTGGCATATTTCGAGGGCAAGGGCGTGGCGAAAGATGACGTCCAGGCCGTCAAGTGGTTTGCCAAGGCGGCGATTCAGGGCCATCCCACTGCCCAATATGGCCTAGCCCTAATGATCAATACCGGACGTGGGGTGCCCTATAACTTGGTCGAAGCCCTCACATGGTACAAGCTTGCGGCGTCCAAAGGGCACCGTAAGGCCATCATGGCCCTTAAAAGATTTACCGAGACAGTTAAGCCCCATCAGGCAAAAGATTTGACCAAAGCCATGGCCATAGCGGATAGAAGCGCGAAGGCATGGAAGCCAGAAGTTCAGCCCGACCGGGGGTTGCCGGTTTGGTGGTGACAACCCTATCCGTGGCTTTGTCAGGGCCCGGGCACGATGCGGTCCAAGGCGGCGAAGTCCTCGGGCGTCAATGCCCAGTCCGCCGCACTGACATTCGATAAAACCTGTTCAGGCTTGGAGACGCCGGCGATGACGCTGGCGATGTGCGGCTGGGACGCCAGCCATGAGACCGCCAATTCCAGCACGCTATGGCCGCGCGCGGTGGCGAATTCCTGCAAGCGCTCGATCCGGTCGAAGGTGGTGTCGTTGAGCAGGTGGGTGCCGCGCCCTCCCGCCGCCAGGCGCGTGCCCGCGGGCGGCGGCTCACCGCGGCGGTACTTGCCGGTCAGCAGTCCCCGTTGGATGGGATAGTAAGGCAGGATCCCGATGTGATATTCGCGGCACACCGGCACCAGACCACCCTCGATATCGCGCTGGAGTAGATTGTAAGGGTTCTGCGCCGTGATGAAGGCGGCTACGCCCATGTCACGGGAAAGCCGGAGCGCGTCACTCAGTTGGCTTCCGGTGAGATTCGAACAGCCGATGAACCGGACCTTGCCCGCCGCGACCAACTCATCCAGGGCGGCCAGGGTTTCCTCCATGGGGGTCGCCGTGTCCGGGGCATGAAGCTGGTAGAGATCGATATAATCGGTGCCAAGGCGCCCCAGGCTGGCCTCGGCCGAAGCCATAATCACCTCCCGGGAGGCGCCGTCCCGTAGCCCGAACTTGGTCGCCAGGATGACGTCCTGGCGCCGTGGACCCAGGGCCTTGCCGATATATTGCTCGGACAGGCCGCCGCCATAGGTGTTGGCGGTATCGATGAAGTTGATGCCGGCGTCGAGGGCTTGGTCGATGATGGCGGCGGTTTGGGCCTGGTCACTGCGCCCGCCGAACGCGTTGCAGCCGACGCCGACCGCCGAGACCCGCAAGCCGTCGCCGCCGCCGCCACCGATGGTGTTGTAGCGCATCAACCGGGGCCGTCAGCGGTCGGTCCAGTGGACGCTTTCCTCACCGGGGTGGTAATTCCGAAGCGTGGTCGCCGGATTGCGATTGATCAGCGGCCGCGCATACAGGGGATGCAGCATGCTGCGGACCTCGTGATCGAGGGAGTAGACGATCTCGCCGGTGTCCAGATCGGCGATGTCCTTGAAGCGGAACTGATGCTGGTTCGAGTCCTGGTAAATCAGCTTGCGTTCCATGAGCTGGTGATAGGGCACCGAGAAATCGTGGATATAGACCTGGATGTGGTTGCCGTCGTAAGGCACGCGCGGCTCCTCGGTTTCGCGGAAATAGAAATATTGTTTCTCTCCCACCTGGACCTGGGCGCAGGGCGCGCCGTCACGCTCGGTGATCTTTGAGGCAGCACCGAAGATCTCGCGGTAGAACCGGTCGATCGCCCCGGATGCCCCCACCGGCACGTCGAACTCCACATAGGCCATGCCGAGACCCATGCGCCCGAACTTCTCCTCATCGGGGGCATGGCAATTCAAGCGGTTGCCCCAGGGACAGGTGGTCTCCACGCACGCGTTGGTTTCGCGGAAATCGAACTGGGTGCCGGCGAGCTCCGCGCGCACGGTAGCAAGCCGCGCCAACAAAGCCTCGCGGTCGGGGATGACGAGGCCGATGACGCCCTGGATGACCTGCGGCTCCTTGGTCGGCAGGTGGAACTGGCTCATGCCGACATTGGCCCACATGTTGTTGGTGCCGGTCATGATGTAGGGATCGCGGGTAAGGCCGAGCCCGGTGATATAAAACGCCGTCGCCAGTCCCTGGTCGGGAATGGTGACATTGACATGGCCGAGATCGACGATGTTGCCGAGGTCCTCGGTGGTGCGGTCGTATTGTTGTTCCATTGGGCCCTCCCGTTGGTGCTTACTCGAAGAATTCCCCTTCGCGCACTTTGATCTTCCGGGGACGGTTGTTTTCCGCCGAAGTGGGCTCGATCTGCTTACCGTGGAGGCCCAAGCGCACTTCGGGGTCGCCTTCATTCTTGGCCAGGGACGCAATACGCATCAACACCAGCGGGTCGGGTCCAGGATTCTGGAAGCAGTAATAGGCCCCGGCCGGCAGCATGATGCCTTCATTGCGGCCAAGATCCATCTCACCGCCATCGGGAAAACGGAAGCGGGCCTGGCCCTGGAGGATGACGAAGCTGTGGTCCTGATGGTGGTGGGTGTGCATGGCGTTCTCGCCGCCCTGGGCCGAATAACAGCGGATCTGGATCCTGAGATTGTCGGTCTCGGCCAGGAGATTGCTCTTGCTACCTTCATCCAGGAGCTCGATCCGCATCTTGAAGCGCTCGGGCTGGGGTGCTTTTGAGAGATCGATATCCGGAGATACGGTTGCATCATTGCCGGGGCTTAATTGGGTGTCGGTCATGGTTTCCCCCCTCGGGTTGGGCCGGGGCATTCATTGGCGCCCATTGCCGCCAATGTTATTCCGATCCGAATATGGTACCTAGAAAAAAACTTACCCCAGAAGTGGCCTCAGGCGCAGGGAAACCATCAATGAAAATCACCAAAATCGAGCCCATCGCGATCGCGATTCCCTATGAGCACGGTGCCCCCAAGCCACCCATGAGTTCGGGTGGACTCCGCACCACCATGGATGCGCTCCTCGTGCGGGTCGATACCGACGAAGGCGTCACCGGCTGGGGCGAGGCCTTCGGCTTCTCCACCACGCCGGTCACCATCCCCGCCATCCGCGACGTGGTGGCGCCGCTGGCGGTGGGACGCGACGCCAGCGATATCGACGGCCTGACAACCGCGATCAAGCGCCGGCTTCAGAACATGATGCACGCCGGCCCCGCCCGCTTCGCGGTCTCGGCGCTGGACATCGCGCTGTGGGACATCAAGGGCAAGATCGCGGGCGAGCCGATCTGGCGCCTGCTCGGTGGCCTGGACAAGGAAAAGGCCAATGGCAAGGCGCGCATCCCGGCCTATGCCAGCCTGTTGCGGATGGGCGACCCCGACACCGTCACCCGCATCACAAGGGCGGCGGTCGAGCGCGGCTACAGCCAGATCAAGCTTCATGAGCGCACCGTCGAGGCGGTGGCCGCCGCGCGCGAGGCCATCGGGCCCGATATTGAACTGATGGTCGACACCAACTGCCATTGGACGGTTGATGAGGCCATCACCATGGCTGGGCGGATGAAGCCCTATGACCTCACCTGGCTGGAAGAGCCGGTCACGCCACCGGACGACTATGAAGCCATGGCCCGGGTCCGCCGCGAGGGCGGTGTGCCCATCGCCGCCGGCGAAAATCTCGGCAATCCCAATGACGTCCGCTGCATGGCCCTTGCCGGCGCGGTCGATATCGTCCAGCCCAGCGTGGTCAAGCTCGGCGGCATTTCCGATGTCTGGAAAACCATCGCCTTCGCCCGTGCCCAAGCCATCCGCTGCGTGCCCCATTCGCCTTTCATCGGCCCCGGTCTCGCCGCCACCATCCATCTGATCGCCGCCATGGCCGAGGACACCCCTTGCGAGCACCGCTTTTGCGACCTTGAAGCCAACCCCCTGGGCGATGCCTGTGAGGCCGAGGACGGCCAACTCCGCGTGCCCCAGGGCCCGGGTCTCGGGGTCGAGATCGATCTGGCGGTGGTGGAGCGCTACCGGGCCGGATAATTACCGCTTTCCAGCCATTGCCCATTGACCGCCGATTTGCCAGAATGGGCCTTGGAATACCCCAGC
>JAZFWG010000149.1:0-2627 GCA_036448135.1 Alphaproteobacteria bacterium | reverse complement strand
TTCAAGCCAAGCGATCTGTTTACGGTGTTCATCATCTTGGTGCTGGCCGCGGCCGTGGCCGTCGCCTCCCAGTGGGTGCTTCGGGCCTCCATCATCATCCTGTTTCTGGGCAGCTTAGGCGTGGTGTTGGCGACCGCCCAGCTGGCAATCGATTGTTTGCCGAGGAAACGGGTCACCGCGGCGCCGTCGCGGCCGACCATGGAGCTGCCCATCTTCGAGGACAAGAACCCCAAAGAGACCTTGCGCGGCACATTCGAAATTTGGGGCTGGCTGGTCGGTATGCTTGTCCTTATTCGGATCATTGGCCTGGACTTGGCGCTGCCGGTGTTCGTCTTTGCCTACGCCAGGTTCTACGGTGCGAGCTGGCGGCTCTGCGCCATTCTCGCAACGATGATCGCCGCCTTCATCTTCGGCATCTACGATCAGATCATGCATGTCTACTGGCCGGAATCGGTCCTTGGCGACCTGTTCTTGGACGAATTTTTAGATCGGTAAGGCGCGGGGCGGCCATTGGCGGGGGGCCCGGCGCGCGGTAGACTGACAAGGCAAAAATAGAAGGAGGAGGAAATGGCGGAAATCATCGGCTGCATGGCCATGTCACACGGGCCTCAACTGCTGACCCCGCCCGACAAGTGGTCGGAACTGCCGACCCGCATCAAGGGGCCGTTCCACCCCAAACCCGGCATCGAGGCGGAGTTGACTCCCGAGGCCATGAGCGCCAATGCCCAGCGCTGCGATGCGGCGATCGGCGCGCTGCGTGACCGGCTCGCCCAATGGGCGCCCGATACCGTGGTCATCCTGGGCGCCGACCAGCACGAAAACATCCTCGACGACAACATGCCGCCGTTCACGATTTTCATCGAGGACGAGGTCGATGCCACGTTGAAGTTCCGCTATTTGGGTGAAAAGGAAACCGATCAGATGACCCGCTACCGGGTCGATGGGCCGCTCGCCAACGAATTGGTGACCGGCCTGATGGGCCAGGGCTTCGACCCGGCCTGGTCGCGGGAGACGCGCTATCACGCCGGGCTCGGCCATGCCTTCGGCCGGGTGCTCAAATTCCTCATGCCCGAGGCCGACCGCGCCATCATCCCGGTGATGGTCAACACCTACTTTCCACCGGCGCCAAGCGCCAAGCGGTGCTTCGACTTCGGCGCGGCATTGGGGCGCCTGATCGCCGCCAGCACCATCGCCCGGCGCGTCGTGGTGATCGCCTCGGGCGGGTTGAGTCATACCAAGATCGACGAAAAGCTGGACCAGGAATTCATCGCCGCCTTGGCGGCCCAAGACGTGGACTACCTCATGGGGATCCCCGATGACGTCCTGACCGCCGGCACGTCGGAAATCCGCAACTGGATCGCCGTCGCCGGCGCCGCGGGCCCCGGCGGCACCATGGTCGATTACGTGCCGTGTTACCGCAATGCCGACGGCGTCGGCTGCGCCATGGGATTTGCCTACTGGGACTTAAAAGCCGCCTGACCGGGGGCCAAAATCAACGAAAACCAAGGGGGACCATCCAATGATCATCGACATCCACGCCCATTTCACCGCTCCGGAAAAGTTGTTTGCCTATAAGGCCAACCTCCTGGCGAGCCGGGGGCGCAGCCGTGGGGTCGTCAAGCTCAGCGATGATGAAATCACCGCCGCGCTCAACAAGCCGGTCCATGGCGGCAATTCCCATCTCCAGCAGTTGGATGAGGTGGGCACCGATGTCCAGATCATTTCGCCGCGCCCCTACCAGCTGATGCATTCGGAAAAGCCCGAACAGGTGGTCCACAACTTCACCGCGTCGTGCAACAACCTGACTGCGCGCCAGTGCGAGCTGTTCCCCGATAAATTCGTCGGCATGGCGTCCCTGCCGCAGAACATGGGCGTCACGCCAGATAATTCACTCGAGGAGATGGAGCGCTGCTTCAAGGAGCTCAATTTCAAGGGGTTCCTCCTCAATCCCGATCCCAGCGAGGGCCTTGATCCGCCGCCGGGACTGGGCGACGAATACTGGTATCCGATCTTTGAGAAGCTGGTGGAATACGATGCGCCGGCGCTGGTCCATGCCGCGGGCTGCCGCTCGCACCGCTTTGATTACACGCTCAATTTCATCATCGAGGAAAGTGTTGCCATCATCAACCTGCTACAGTCCAAGGTGTTCGAGGATTTCCCGGCGCTCAAGCTGATCATCTGCCACGGCGGCGGCGCCATTCCCTACCAGATCGGCCGCTTCCGGGCCGGTCGCATCAAGCGCGGCAGCGACGTGCCCTTCGAGGAAAGCTTCCGCAAGCTTTATTTCGATACCGCGCTCTATACCGAGGATGCGCTGGCCATGCTGTTCCGCTGGGCCGGGCCCGACCGCTGCATGTTCGGCACCGAGCGCCCGGGCGCCGGCACCGCCAAGGATCCCAAGACGGGGACCTGGCTCGACGATACCCGCCCCATGATCGAAGGCATCGAGTCGCTCAGCGATGCCGACAAGAAGATGATTTTCGAAGACAACGCGCGCAAGGTCTTCAACCTGGACATCTAGAAGGACGTGAACGGAGATGGCGAGTGAAACCGACGATGCGGCGCGTGCCTTGGTGGCCAAGTCGTGTCGCATGATCGGCGGGCTGGAGCTGACCAAGGCGGCGACC
>JAZFWG010000148.1:0-2802 GCA_036448135.1 Alphaproteobacteria bacterium | reverse complement strand
CGTGCTGCTGCTGGACGAGGCCACCGCCAGCATCGACAGCTATACCGAACGCCAGATCCAGTTGGCCTTGAAAAGCCTGCTGGCGGGACGCACGGCGCTGGTCATCGCCCATCGGCTGGCCACCATCCGCGGGGCCGACCGCATCATCGTCTTGAACCAGGGGCGCATCGTCGAGATCGGCAGCCACCGGGAGCTGATGGACAAGCGCGGCCTCTATCACCGGCTTTACGCCATGAATTACGCCTCGTTCGACGACATCCCGGAAGAGATCATCCGCCAAGCCGCCGCCGATACCTCCGCGACTTAGGCGCTGGGCCCGCGGCCCTTTGCGGCCTTCCGGTTCGACGGGTGGGCCGCCCGCCGCTCAGAGCCTGTAGGACGGATCCAGCCGGTCGGCGAGACGCAGATAGGCCTTCCAGTCGGCCAGGCCCAGGGGGCGGTTCTGGGCGCGCTTTTGGAACTGGCTGTAGGTGTGTTCGCAGACTTCCTTGGGGATATGGCGGATTTCCGCCCCGCTGGCCATCAGCCTGACCTGGATCTGGCAGGCTTCCACCAGTCGCTGCATGAAGTAGAAGCCCTCATGGATGGAGCGCCCGACGCTCAAGAGCCCGTGGTTCCACATCACCATGCAGACATTGTCGCCGAGCTCTTGGGCGATGCGCGGTCCCTCCGCCGCTTCGTCGGCGAGGCCCTCGAATTCGTGATAGCCGACCAACCCGTAGAGCGCCAGGGATTCCTGGCTGGTATAAATCAGCCCCTCGCGCATGGCCGATACCACCACGCCGGCGGCCTCATGGAGATGAAACGAGCAGTTGCGCTCCGGGTTCGCCTTCAGGATCGCGCCGTGGAAACTCAGGCCGGCGGGGCCAGGGGGCATCTCGGATTCGGTATAGACCTTGCCCTCGAAATCGACCTTGAGGAAGTCCGACGCCGTGATCTCGTTCCACATCAGGCCCACCGGGTTCATCAGGAATTTCTCGGGCTCGTCGGGGACCCGGGCGGTCAGGTGGTTGCGGATCGAATTGTTCCAGCCGAAATGCTGGGCGATGCGGCAACCTGCGGCAAGCGCCACCCGGGTGTTCCATTCGCCGTCGCTGACGGTGCCCCGCAAAGAGTTGCGCGGGCGCTCGGCTGTTGGCGCTTCGGTCATGATGTCCTCCCCCATACCGATCACATGGTGTTCTTGGGGCGCAACATTATCACGATCCACCGGATCACCAGTCAGGTTATGCGGGACGGCATGGGACGGCCTTGGCCGGCTATGGCCGCGATGCGGCCTCGGCCAGGATATCGACGATCCCGTCGAAATCGGGGCGGGCCGATTTATCCTCCTTGGTCTGTTGGCCCAGCGCCGTCGCCTCGGCCATGCGGCAGAGCGCCGCGAAGCCCTCGAAGGTCTTGGGAGAGAGCCCGGTCGCCGCGGTGGCGGCGGCGATTTCGTCCATCTCACCCGCCCAGCGGTAGGCATCGGGCCCCAAGTTCGGCGCGCGGCGCTCGACGCCCTCCAACACCGGACCGCCTTCGAGCTCCTTGCGCAGATCCGCTTCCACGCCCAGTACCTTCGCCGAGACGAAGGCCTGCAGCGTCAACAACACCATCCCCTTGGAGACGGCGGCGGCGCACATCTTGAGCCCCGATGCCTGGCCCGCCCGGGTGCCGATGGCGCGGATATCGAGACCGTAGGCGTTGAGCGCCGCGAATTCCTCGGCCCCGGGGCCGGAGACGTAAATGCGCGGCTGCGGCCTGCCGTCCAGCGCCGCCCCGCCCCGGATCGCCGCGTCCACGCATTTGATCCCGACGCCCGCCAGAATCCCGGCGATTTCGGCCGCCGTCCCGGGCGCCACGGCGTTGCAATCGACGAACAGGAATTGCGCCCGTTCCCTTGCCGCGGCGGCGGCGATGCGCCCCGCGAATTCCACGGCGTCGCAGGGCGGCAGGACCGACAGCACCATATCGGCCTCATCGACCAGGGCCGCGTCGCTGCCGACATCGACGATGCCGGCCCGGGCCGCCCGCGCTTCGGTGTCGGCGCTGCGGCCCTCCAGGTTGGTGATGACCCTAAGCCCTTGGCGCACCAAATGTCCGCCGATGGCATGGCCCATATGGCCCGGCGCCATGATGGCGATGATTTCGTTGCTCATGGTTTCCATCTCCTGGTTGGCCCCCAGCCCTTAAAGGCGGGAGCGGTGTGGCGGGGCGGTCACGAATCCGGTCCGAAAGCCGGGGACCGGGCGACCCAGACGCTGAGCAGTATCAGCATTATGCCGCCGATGCCGCCGATGACGTAGAAACTGTTGCCGATCCCCACCACTTCGGCTATGGCCCCCGCGGCGAGCGGCACCAGCGCCCCGCCGCCTCGGTTAAAGGCAACGCGCAAGGCCATGATCCGCCCCTGCAGGCCCATGGGCACGTTTTTCGCCAATATGGTGAGCATGATCGGCAGGTTGACCCCCTGGCCCGTGCCACGGATGCAGATCGCCATGATCAGAAGCACATAGATGTTGCCCAAGGCGGGGACGATGGCGGTGCCGATAATGGCCATGCCGATGGTGACGATCAGCAGCCAATGAGCGCTAACATGCCGGACAAAGAAGCCGGTGGAGAGCGCGGTCACCGCAGAGGCGACATTGGCGGAGGCCAAAAGCCCGCCGATCAAGGTTCCCGAAAGGCCGATCTCCTTGTCCAGCCAGACCACGTAGAACGAAGAGTGGAGGCCGGACCCCGCCTGGCGCAGCACCGTGAGCATGATCACCAGGGCCACCGCCGGGATCAGCAACAGCCTGAGGGTCTGGCCGAAACCGG
>JAZFWG010000147.1:0-3807 GCA_036448135.1 Alphaproteobacteria bacterium | reverse complement strand
GCCAATACCTCTCCCGACGGCTATATCCCCTTGATCCCGTTATCGCCCGAATGGGAGCAGACCTTCGCCGAGGCCATCGTCGGCGAAGGCGATGAAAAGCAATTGTCCTTGGCGCCGAGCCGGCTTCAGGAATTCATCAACACAGTGCGAGAGACTTTCGAGCGCCAGGCCATGGCCGGCGAGAACCCGGCGCTGCTGACCAGCCCCATGGTCCGTCCCTTCGTGCGCTCGATCATCGAACGTTTCCGCCCCACCACCACCGTGATGTCTCAAAACGAAATACATCCCAAGGCACGGATCAAGACCTTGGGCCAGATTTAGGCTTTTAAGCACCATGCGCCTCAAGTCGTTCACAGCGCCGAACATCAACCAAGCCATGGCCATGATTCGCGCCGAGTTGGGCGAGGACGCCATCATCGTCTCGACCCAGAATGAAGCGGCCAATGGCAGCGTTCGCGTCACCGCGGCGATCGAACGCGATGGTGGCGGCCACCCTCCCGCCGACCGCTCCAACGAGGCCGGCGACATGGACACCCTCGACATCATCCATGAAACCCTGATGTATCACCACACCCCGCCGCAATTGCTTGAACGGCTCTTGAGCCTGACGCTGAACTGCGGAGCCGACGATACCGTTCTCGCCTTGGCCGGCGCGCTCGATGCCGAATTCGATTTCGCGCCGCTGAACCATTCACCCGGGGCGAAACCGTGGCTTGTGTTCGGGCCACCGGGGACCGGCAAGACCGTGTGCGCCGTCAAGCTCGCGGCCCGTGCCTTGCTTTCCGATCAAAAGGCGACGCTGATCACCACCGATGTCGCGCGCACCGGCTCGGTAGATCAGATCAAGGGATATGCCAAGCTGCTCAATCTCGGACTTGATGTCGCAGAATGCGCCGCTTCCCTGGCCGAGATCACCGCCAGCCGGCACGGAGACGGCGTCACCGTGATCGACACCACGGGCGTCAATCCGTTCGTTGAAGACGACTTGGAGGCATTGTCGCAACTCGCCGAAGCCGCCGGCGCCGAGCCCGTTCTGGTGATGGCGGCGGGCGACGATGCCTCTGACGCGGCGGAAATCGCCGAGGCTTTCTCCGTGCTTGGATGCCAACGCCTGATGGTAACCCGGATCGACATGGCCCATCGGCTCGGCAGCATTCTCGCCATCGCCGATGCCACCCGCATACGGCTCGGCAACATCAGTTGCGGGCCCCATATCGGCGACGGGCTTAGCCCGATCAATCCGGTGGCGCTGGCGCGCCTCTTGATCGCGCGGCCCCAGCAACTGAGCTCAACTTTCCTCAATTCCGAGGCCGCGGCATGATGAATAGCCCAACCATCACCAAGCCTGCGGCCGCCCCATCTAGGACCGGCAACGTCATTGCCGTCAGTTCGGGAAAAGGCGGCGTCGGCAAGACCTGGTTTGCGATCACCCTCGCCCAGGCCCTGGCCAAAGCCGGTGAGCGGGTGCTGTTGTTCGACGGTGATCTCGGACTCGCCAATGTCGACATCCAGATCGGCCTTGTCCCCAAACATGACCTCGGCGGCGTGATTAGTGAGCGCCTGACCATGGCCGATGCCGTCACCAAATATCCCAGCGGCGGTTTCGACATCATCGCCGGCCAGTCCGGAACCGGGAGCCTCGCCTCCCTGCCGCCAAAGCGGCTCATCGGCATCAGGAACCAACTGCTGGCCCTCGCCGCCGGTTACGACTATGTGATCATCGATATCGGCGCCGGCATCGACCGCACCGCCCGCATCATGTCGGCCACCGCCGGCACCTGCCTGGTCCTGACCTCGGATGACCCCACGTCGCTGACCGATGCCTATGCCTTTATCAAGGTCATGGCGGCCGAATGCCAGGACATGAATGTTCAAATCGTCGTCAACATGACGGCGTCGGAACACCAGGGAGAGCGCACCTATATGTCGTTGCGCAAGGCCTGCGAGAAGTTTCTCAAGCTTTCGCCGCAGCTGGCCGGCATCATCCGCCGTGATCCCTGGGTTCAGGATAGCATCCGCAATCAGACGGCGCTGCTGACCCGCCATCCCAACTGCGACGCTGCCACCGACGTCGAAGCCATCGCCGCCAGGCTGAGGGAGGCGTCATGAGCGACATTGCCCTTTCCCGCACCTTGCCGGCCTCCGCCGTCGCCGGGACGACGGCGGGATCGACGGCGGCGACCGCGTCGGCGGCGGTCAGCAACCTGCCCACGGCCATCGCCAATCTTGCCGTCTCCACCCTGATCGAGGGTGTCGTCGTCGAGCGGACCGGAAAGAATACCGTGGTGGTGCGCACCAACAATGGCACCCTCACGCTTCATACCGCCCTGCTCCTGAAGCCGGGAAGCGAGGTCAAGCTGCAGGTCCAGACCCTGGGCCCGCAAATGCGGGTCGTGATTGTGGCCATCGACGGCAAACCACTCAGCGGCGCCGGGCCGGCCGCATCGGTCACCAATCCATCCGCCGCCACCGTGGCAACACCCGAGGTCACCACCGGGCCACAGCCGGGCACCGGCAGTGCCGGGTCGGCACCGAGCACACAAACCCCCGGTGCGGCTCCGGCCGGTGCCGGGTCCGCCATGGCCGGCACCGCAACGGCATCGTCACCGCCCTTAACCAGCGTCAACGGCCCCCTGACGCCGGGGATGACCGTGGTTGCCACCGTGGTGCAGCCAGCCGGCGCCCAGCCTTGGGCTCCCGGTCCTGCGGTTCTGTTAATGGCGGAGAATTTCACCGCCGCCGGCCGAGAAGCACCGGCGCCCTCCACGGTGCCAACGGCAACCGTTCCAGCGGCGGCGGCACCATCATCCAATCTGGCCGCAGGTAGCCAGATCGTGGTTCGTATCGCGGCCATCGGCGGCGCCGCGGCTTCTTCCCTGACGGCAACCGCATCACCGGCAACACCAGCGGTGGCGGCTGCCGATGTCCTTACCATCCATGGCGCCGTTACAAACCCCGCGTCTGCTGTCAACAACACCGCGCCTTCCGTAGGCAGCACCGTGGTCCAGACCCCGCTGGGACTGGTCAGCCTGCCGACCACGCAGCCATTGCCCGCGAATACGCCGCTGACGCTGGAAATCCTCGGCACCTTCGCCGATCGATCCGGACGCGAAGCGGTGCCAGGATTGGTGCGTCAACAGACCCTGCACGCGTTCTCGAAGACCTGGTCGGCACTCCGCGAAGCCATCAACACCGTGCGGCCGGCCGAAGCGGAAACCGGCGGCCAGACATTCGTCCAGGCCATCCCGCGGTTGGGCCCGACACTGGCCAACGGGATCCTGTTCTTCATTGCCGCATTGCGCACGGGAAATGTCCGCAGTTGGTTGGGCGATGGCGCCTTGGATGCCTTGGAGACCGCCGGCCGCGGCGATCTGTCGACCCAACTCGGCAACGACTTCGCGCTACTCGGACGCATCGCCGGCGAGCATCAGGAGAGCGGCTGGCAAACAATGTTGATCCCGGTTTATGACGGCGACAAGCTACATCAGATCCGCATGTTTATGCGCAAACATGGCCGCCACAATACAGACGATGGTGAAACCGAAGCCCGTTTTGTCATCGAGACGGAACTCAGCCGCCTCGGCCTGATTCAATTGGATGGCCTGATCAATAAGACACAGTTCGATCTTGTCATCCGATCGAGGAACGAACTGCCGGGAAATATCCAAACCGACATCAAGGCGATTTTCCAGGATGCCCTCGTCAGCGCCGAGCTCGGTGGCAGCATCAAGTTTCAGATCAAGCCCGATTTCGAATTCAGCCCCCCCGAAGACATGGCCGAAGGCGTCACCGACCACGGCGTCGGAG
>JAZFWG010000146.1:0-4200 GCA_036448135.1 Alphaproteobacteria bacterium | reverse complement strand
ATCGCCATGATGAAGCAAGGTGATCTCGATACCGCCCACCAGGCCCTCACCAAGGCGGTCGATGAGGATGCGTCTCTGTGGCGGGCTTGGAACGCTCTCGGTCTTTATTACGACTCCCAATCCCTTTGGAAAGACGCCGGCGAAAGCTATAAGCAGGCCTTGGCGGCGAAGCCCAAGTTGGCGTTGATCCACAATAATCTCGGCTATTCCCTGCTGATGCAGCGCAAATTCGCGGATGCGACTTCGGCATTCAGGAAGGCATTGCGGTTACGTCCGGCCCTGACGGCCGCCAAGGCCAATCTGCGCCTCTCCCTTGCCTGGGAGGGCAAATACCAAGAAGCAACGGCCGGGGTGAAGCAGGGTGAACTGCCAACGGTTCTCAATGATGTCGGCTATATCGCTATCCTGCGTGGCGATTACGATCAGGCGGAGGCACTCCTCTCCCGGGCCATGGTAGAGAGCCCGACTTTCAATGAAACCGCCTCGAAGAACCTTGACTACGTCAAGAATATCAAGGGCGCCAAGAAATAGCGCGATGCGGACGCCGTTCGATCCCGCGCGCGGCCGGCCTGGTGCCGGCCCAACCTTTGATCGCGCTTGGCGGCGAGCTGCAACGGCGGTTTGAGTAGGTGGCCGTGGAAGTAAATTTGATTTCCGGTGTTTTCTTCGCCTTCATGGCGGCGGCGGCGCTGTTCGATGCCTGGAAGTTCATCATTCCCAACACCATTCCGGTGGTCCTCACCCTACTGTTCCTCGTCGTCGCGTTGATCTGGAACGATCGCGTGTCGCTCTTCGAGCATATTGGCGCCGGTGTTCTCGTTTTCTGCGTCGGCGCCGTCATTTTCCGCTTCGGCGTGTTGGGCGGTGGCGACATCAAGCTGCTAACGGCGGTGGCCTTCTGGGTCGGGTGGGACCTTCTGGCGGTCTATCTCCTCGCCGTCGCCATCCTCGGCGGCGGATTAACACTCTTTTTGCTTGCCCTTCGTCATCTGCTCCGGCGGTGGTACCGGCCTGAGCATCCCTTGCCGCAGATTCTAAGGGCTGGCGAGAAGATCCCCTACGCCATCGCCATCGGCGGCGCCGGCATTTGGATTGCCCCTTTGCTGCCCTTGCTTACCCTGGCGGCTTGACGGCGCCCTTCGGGACCGCCCCGTGCCAGTGACGACGGCCCGACGGCGGCCCGACCCCTGGTACCGGCGCCCTACAGGGCCCCGGTGGATGCCGTAAACAGGGGAATCCGGCCGACCCTATCTAATCCTGGAAATCTCGGCCCGGTTACGTCATTCTCACTATTGTTCCGGCTCTCGCGGCGAGGCATGATATTCCCCCTCCTGGGGCGCGAAATCCGCTTGGGGGAACCGGAGAAAACAGGTTGGCCCCCCGTGGGCCACGGCGAAAAAAGGGGAGGCAAGATTGTTCAAGAAGCGATTTGGTCTCGCCGCGTTGCTGCTGTCAGCGGTGCTGACCGGCGAGGCGGCGTCGGGTGAAGGTGTGGTCAGGATCGTGGATGTCGTCGAGCTCTCGGGCGGCGGCGCCACCGTAGGCACCAACTGGAGGAATGGCGTCGAACTGGCGGCGAAGGAAATCAATGCCGGCGGCGGCATCCTTGGCCGCAAGATAGTGCTCAGGCATTTTGACACACAGTCCAACCCTGGTGTGTCGAAGGCGGTTCTGATGAAGGCTCTCGACACCGATCCCTATGTCGTGCTGGGGCCGATCTACTCCTCTTCGACCAAGGTCAACATGATCGTCACCCAGCGGGCGAAGGTGCCCCAGATCGTCGGATCGGAAGCGGCCGAGATCACCGAAAGAGGCAACCCTTACATCTTTCGCACCTCGTTCGGTCAGGCGAGCAGCATGCCGAAACTGGCCAATTACCTGCGCGACGGCATAAAAGCGAAATCCGTGGCTCTTATATGGGTCAACAACGCCTTCGGCAAGGGGGGCCACGACGCCGTCGTCAAGGAACTGAAGCTGCGCGGCATCCGTCTCGCCGCCGACATCTCAAGCGAAGTGCAGCAGGTCGATTTCGCCGCCGACGTGATCAGGATCAAGAACTCCGGCGCCGACGCCCTGTTCGCCTATCTGCATGAGGAGGAAAGCGCCCGTTTGCTGGTCGAGCTCAGGAAGCAGGGCTACGCCAAGCCGGTGGTCGGCGAGTCGACGTTGCTCAGCGCCAAGGTCATCAAGCTGGCCGGCAAGGCGGCCAACGGCGCCACCGGCCATGTCGGCCTGTCGCCGGACGCGCCGGTGGCCGGGATCAGGAGAATGGCCAAGGCCTTCGAAGCCGCCTTCGGCTACAAGACCGACCATAACGGCATCAAGGGCTATATCGCCATGTACGTGGTCAAGGCGGTGACCGAGAAAATCGGCAAGTTCGACCGCCAGGCCTTCGCCAAGACCCTGCGCGGGCTGACCATCACCCCGGAGACCGAGCCCGGCGTGCTGTTGGAGACCACCTACGACGACAAGGGCAACCTCGACCGGGATAGCTTCCTCGTCGAGATCGTCGACGGCAAACAGAAGATCACCCGGGTTCTGCCGAAGCTCGGCAAGTAATCCCCCTTCTGGGGAGCCCGGCCGTTGGAACAGCTTGCCCAGCTCGTCATATCCGGCCTTGCCACCGGCTCCATCTATGCCTTGGCCGCCATGGGGTTCACCCTGTTATGGCAGGCGTCGGGCACGATCAATTTCGCCCAGGGCGAGTTCGTCATGTTGCCCGCGTTCATCATTCTGGCGGGTATGGAGTGGTTCGGCCTGCCGCTATATGCGAGTTTCGGACTGGCGCTCCTGATATCCAGTCTGTTGCTAGGCTTGGCGTTCAAGCGCATGCTCGTCGATCCGATGATCCGCCATGGGGTGCTGCCCCTGATCATCGCCACCATCGCTCTCGGCATATTCCTGACCGAAGGGGTCAAGACCTTCTATAGCGCCGAGGCGCAGCCATTCCCCGACCTGCTGCCCGAGGGCCTGTTGAGGGTGGGCGGGGTGGTGATTTCCTACCACGACATCGGCGTTATGGCCGTGGCGCTGGTCCTGATCATCGCCCTGCAGCTGTTCCTGTCGCGGACGATGACCGGCCGGGCCATGCAGGCGACGGCGCAGAACCCTGAAACGGCACGGGTGCTTGGCGTCAATATAGAGCGGATGATCCTCTACACCTTCATTATCAACGCCGTTCTGGTGACGGTGGCGGCGATGCTGGTGACGCCGGTTTACCTCGCCAAGTTCGACAACGGCGCCTCCCTCGGTCTCATCGCCTTCATCGCCGCCATCGTCGGCGGTTTCAACCAGATGCGCGGGGCTCTTCTCGGGGGCCTTCTGATCGGCGTCATCAACAACCTTACCGTCGCCTATCTTTCGGCCGCTTATCGTGACGCCATACCGTTGATTCTGCTGATCGTCGTGATCCTGTTCAAGCCCGAGGGTTTGCTCGGCCGCCGCGAGGAGCGCACGGTATGAGGGGCCGTTTGATCCTCCTCCTGCTCGTCGCCGCTTTGGTGCTGCTGCCGCTCGGTCTGAAGAACTACGGCATCTATCTTCTTTCCCTCTGGGCCATCTCTACCGTGGCGGCGATGGGCCTGAACCTGACCCTTGGCTACGCCGGCCAGGTGTCCCTGGCCCAGGCCGCCTTCGTCGGTATCGGCGCCTATGTCTCGGCGCTGCTGACGACCAACGGTGTCGATTTCTGGATCGCCCTGCCGCTCGCCGGCCTGCTCTGCTTCGGCGTCGGGCTGTTGCTGGGCTTCCCGGCATTGCGGGTACAGCATCATTACCTCGCTTTCGTGACGCTTGGCTTCAACGTCCTGGTCTTCCTGGTGCTCCGCAACGAGGAGTGGCTGACCGGCGGTTCCTATGGCGTATCCGACATCCCGCGGCCGGCGGTATTCGGGTTCGCCACGGATCGACCGCTGGCCTTCTATTATCTCACCCTCGGGTTCCTCGCCGTCGCCGGCCTGGCCCTATGGATGCTGGTGCGCTCGCCTTGGGGGCGCGCCTTCACCGCGCTGCGCGAGAACCCGGTGCGCGCCGCCAGTCTCGGCATCGACATACGCACCTATACCCTGCTCGCTTTCGCCATCGGTTCGGCGCTGGGCGGCTTGGCCGGGGCCTTCTACGCACCGCTTGTGGAGTTCATCGATCCGACGCCTTTCCATCCGGCGGCTTCGCTGGCGCTCTTGTTGATGGTGGCGGTCGGCG
>JAZFWG010000145.1:0-10761 GCA_036448135.1 Alphaproteobacteria bacterium | reverse complement strand
GCTTGCCCTTGTAGTTAACGCCAACTTCAAAGAAATTTTCTTCAGAATCGTTAATACCGGACCGCTGTGCGCCTTCGTCTTCACGATCGGGAGCCCAGCCCACCCCGGCCTGGAAGCCGGCCATACGCGGGGTGTAGTAGACGATCTTGGCAGAGTCACCGGAGTCCCGGCCCTTCGGGCTGGTATGGAAGCGGGTGTTCACCGACTTGCGGTTGACATAACGCGGCCATTTACCGTTGGAGCCACCGGTGCCGTAAGTCCATTTGCCGCTGTTATACGACATCTTGTCGCCGGCGCCGTCGATGGCACCAAGCATCAACATGCCCCAGCTGCCCCACAGCCTGAGGTGGGAGTCATCGGCGACCCGGCGGGCTACCGTGCCACCACCTTTGGAGCCATCGGACTCGATTTCCAGGGTGGCGCGCCAGTTCATACCAGCATCTGTCTTGCCCTGGGCACGAATCTTAATCTCACTGTCGGTGACGATGGAGATGCCGCGGTCGGTGGCAACCGAATTGACCGCATTGCTTGAACTGCTGAGACCTTCCTGATCCTGGTCAATGAATGCAGCCTGGATATTAAACGCGCCCTTGACGCTGACCTTCGGCTTGGCAGCCTCGGCAAGGCCCGTCATGGCAACCGACGCCGCAACCAGCGCCGTAGTTCCTAATAGTCCTTTTTTCATAATCAACTAACCTCCAGCCGAAAGCCCCTAAACGGATATACTGGCCCAAAACCAGAAAACCCGGCTCCCCCAGAGGAAACATCCAAAAGTGGACGGGTCATAAAATCCTTTTGGTGGCCGAAACGCAACATTTCAGCGCCGCCGATTGGTTAATTCCTTCAAGACTGTGATATTGTTGCCACAGTCGCCTGGGCGGCATAAAACCCTGGAAACGTTGGTTTCCCCCTTACACCGCGGCGATGACCTTCATGGCCGCCAGCGCCCGCAACAGCTCGCTGCGTTCCCGGTCGGACGTTTCGGGAAAGGCGCCGTCGAATTCAACGCGGCTGAAGGCTTGCCGCCCGATCACCCAAACCACCGACTTATCGTGGCCTGGCGGGATCGGCACCTTGCCGGCCTCACCGGCAAGGACCCAGCCCTTGCCATCCCGCACGACCTCGAGTTTGTTCTTGGTGACCTCATAGCGCGGCGCCGGCACCTCATTGGCCGGCACCTCATTGGCCGGCACCTCATTGGCCGGCACCTCATTGACCGGTGCGTCATTGGTCAGCACATCACCGGGGAGATCGAATCCCCCCCGGTCGAACCGGTAATTCCTTTGGAACGCCATGAAGCGGCTGATCATGTCGTCACCGGTGGCAATCTCGCCAAGGCGGTCGGCGAGGCGCTTGAGATGATCGGCAAAGACGGTCTCGCCGCCGGGGCGCTCAAGCAATGGCATATCGGCCCGAAACAAAGGGTCTTGCACCGTCCTATCGAACAAGGCCGAGACATAATCAAGGCCGGTGACCGCGGTGGGGCCGAAGGAGATATGCACGCACCCGGCGCTCAACGCCAGGGCATCATGATAAGTGCCCCGGGGCAGATACAAAAAATCTCCGGGCTTCAAGGTCACTTCCTGGGCGACGCGGCCCCGCGCCTTGTCGTGATAGTCCTGGCCGAAATTGCGGAAATCTGGATGTTCGACCGGCAGCTCCATGGTGCCTTCATATAAACGCCAGATCTTTTCGCCTTCGACATGTATGGCATAGACGTCATGGGCATCGAAATGGGTGGCGAAGGCCTGATGCGCCTGCCATGAGCAGTAGAGATTGGCCTGGACCTTGGCTTCGAGCGCCTGTTCCAGGGCGGTGGCGATGGCGGTAAGGCCCGGATTCAAGCTGTCGATATCATTGCAGACCATGCTCGCACCCTGGCGCAGAAGCTCGATGACGCGCTCCGGGTCGGGCCACAATGACTCTGTGCCTGAAGCCAAATCGGGGACAGGTGAACTGTATTCCTTGGCCGGCACCATGACATTGTCGCGGTTGAGCTGAAGCCGTGACCGCCGCAACCACACGGTGCTGATATTGAGGATATCACTGAGCTTGGTCCATGACATGACCTCGGCGAACTTGTCCGGGCTGCCGGGCACATGCAGGGGCCTCTTGCCATGATATTCGGCGAAGAACTCGTCAGGCGTCACCGGCGCGAGAATGTCTGCAAAGGTTTCGATTCGTAGTGCCATGGTCCTAGCAAACCCAATGGGGGATGACGGCGCTTTCTGGTTAAACCCTTGGCGCTTTGGGGTCAACCGCGAGGCCGCCGATGGCGGCGATGCCCACCAAGCCGGTGTGGTTGAGCCGCGACGCGTTGGCCCGGGTGATTCCGCCCAGGGCGTAGACCGGCACTGGGCTGTTGCGCACCCAGGCCGCGAAGCGCAAGGGGCCAAGGGCCGGTGTCGTGGGATGGCTGGCGGTGGTGAAAACCGGCGCCAGCAATGCCGCATCGGCGCCGCTGCGCGCCGCCATGAACAGCGACCGTCGTGAATGGGCGGATACGGTCAGAAACCACCCCTTGCGGCGCCTCGCCCAGCCATGACGCGCGCGCCTTTGGGCCATCCCCTCGGGCAAGTGGAGGCCATGGGCGCCGACGGCGGCGGCAAGCCGTGCATCGCCGGCAATAAGCAGCTTGATGCCACGGCGCCGGCACAGCCGCACCAGCTTGCGGGCCAAGGATTCCCGGTCGGCCATGCGGTAGTGGCGGAGAATGACGGCGCTGCCCCGGGGCAGGGCCTCGATCGAGGCCACGGGATCGGGCAGCCGCTCATCGTCGGTCATGAGGATCAAGGCGGGCAAGGCACCGCGGTTTCGGCGTCTCGGCCGTTTGAGATGGCGGGCCGCGTCTGTTAGGCTTGTCATGGTCCGGGATTGCCCCTCAACGCTTAAAATACATCCTGTTCGACAGTGCCATGACCATCGATGCGCCGCAAATCGAAGATGCTCTCGACCTCAAGGCCAATCTGGCTGCGGTCCAGGCGCGCCTCAAAGCCGCCGCCCGCGACAAGGGCCGCACCGCCGATGATGTGAGTTTGATCGCGGTCTCCAAGATGCATCCCGCCGCCGCGATAACCCCTGCCATTGCCGCCGGGCACCTTGTGTTCGGCGAGAACCGGGTCCAGGAGGCCAAGGCCAAATGGCCGTCCCTCAAGGCGGCCACCCCCGACATCGAGCTTCATCTCATCGGCCCTCTGCAGACCAACAAGGTGCGCGACGCCGTGGCCCTGTTTGACGTGATCCAGACCGTCGACCGGCCCAAACTCGCCCGCGCGCTGGCGGCGGAGATGGCGAAGACAGGGCGCCGGCCCGGCATCTTCATCGAGATCAATACCGGCGAAGAGCCGCAAAAAGCCGGCGTCATGCCTGAAGCGGCGGAAGCCTTGATCGCGCTTTGCCGCGACGAGCTGGATCTGGCACCGGCGGGGCTGATGTGTATCCCGCCCCAGGGCGAAGAGCCGTCGCTGCATTTCGCGCTGTTGCGCGACATCGCGCGCAGGTCGGGTCTTGCCGGTCTCAGCATGGGGATGTCCGACGACTTCGAGACCGCGGTGCGCTTCGGCGCTACCCATGTGCGCGTCGGCACCGCCATTTTCGGCCCCCGCCCGGTCTAACCAACCAGTCTGATGCGCGCGCTTTCAAGACGCAGGCAGACCGAGGGCACGGCGGAGCGGGCCGAGATGGGCGGCATAATGCCGGGCATGGCCGATTTCTCTGCCATAAAATCTTGCGCCGGTGGCGGCGGCACCGCCATCGAGGCCGACAAAGGCGAATAGTTTCGCCGCGGTTGGGTGGGGGTCGCTCACCATGTCCTCATAGTCGACCGGCAATATTCGCGAGGGAAACTTCTCCTGCCAGAACGACATCATCCCCTGGTAAGCGGTGTGGTGGGCGGCGATGTCCGAAAGATCATAGGCGTAAGGATTGGCGACCTCGAAACGCTTGAAATAGATCGCCAAGCACGTGTCGAGGGGATCGCGGCGGCAAAAGATCATCTTTGCTGCGGGCAGGGCTTCACGGATCAAGCCCAGATAACGCAAATGCTCTGGCGAGGTGATGACGAAAACGCACTGGGCGGGCGAATTGCGGGTGAGGCCCGCCATATAGGCCGCACCCATGTCCGTGATGTGTTCCGCTGTCAGCTCATCCATGCACTGGGGAAACGGCGCCGTGATGCCATGGCGGTCGCAGGTCTGATCGAACGCCGCTCCCCATTTGCAATGCTCGCCGATGTCAAGGACATCGGGGTGATTGGCCAGCACGCTTTCCACCAGGCTCTTGCCCGACCGTGACGGCCCGATCACGAATACCGGCACCTTGTCGGCTTCTTTGGTCCCATCGGAGGGACTGGGCCTCGCCGCGAATGACGCCTTGATGGTATCGACCAGGCGCTGGTGGGCGGTTTGGTCGAACCGCTGCCGTACCGCCATCTCGCCATTGGCGCGCTGAAAATATTTAAAGGCTTCGTCATGGCGGCCGATATCGTCATGGGCCTTGCCGAGGGCGAACTTAAGACGGTTGAGCCCATCCGCCGAAACACCGGGGCGAGCCGCCAGCGACTCGAGCGTATGGAGCTCGGGATCGCCCACAAAGAAACGGTGGATGGTGGCGAAGTTGTAATAGAGTTCGGCATCATCAGGCGCAATCTCCAGGGCTTGACGGTAGATAGATTCGGCTTCCACAGCCTTTCTTTGGTCCATCAGCACATGGCCGAGATTGTTATAGGCATCGATATAATCGGGTCGGATTTCGATCGCCTTGCGGTAGCCGTCGGCGGCATCGTCAAGCCGGGCAAGACGCTCGAAGGCATTGCCCTGGTTGAACAGCGCTTCGGCACAATCTGCGTCAATGGCGAGGGCACGGCCGTAGGCTTCCAGCGCGTCGTCGATCCGGCCCTGGTCGGCAACGGCGATGCCGAGATTGACATGGGCCTCGACGCAATCGGGGCTGATTTCGAGGGCGCGGTTCAGGCAAGCGACGGCATCGTCGAGGCGGCCGAGCTCCTGATAGACGGTCCCGAGATTGATATGCCCATCGGGACGATCGGGGACCAATTCGATGACGCGCTGGAAGGCGGCGGCGGCGTCGCCGTGGCGGCCGAGTTGGCTTAAAGCGTGGCCGAGATCGTTGCAGGCATCGGCATAGCCGGGGTTGATCTCGAGCGCACGTTCGAAACATGCCACAGCGGCCTCGGCGTTGCCTTGAAGGATGCGGACCTTGCCGAGATTGTGGTGGGCTTCGGCGAAATCGTTGCCGGCGCCGAAGGCTTGGTTCAGCAGATCGGCGGCGTCATCGAGCCGCCCCGTCTGTGCCAGAAGCACGCCGAGGAGGTTGAGGACAACGCCGTTGTTGGGTTGGTCTGCGAGGATGCGCCGGTAACAGCGCTCGGCCTCGTCCGCGCGTCCGGCCTGGTGATGGGCATAGGCCTGCTCCAATGCCGCCCGCGTGCCTGTTGTTCCGTCCTGGTATTCCATGATGAAACGATGGCCTATCGTAACAAAGAGTCTGGACTTAAGCGGTGGTGATGCGGATACGATCTTTAGGGCCGCAATCCGTCAGCAAGCGCAGCATATCCGCGGCGGCAAGGGCGACACAGCCTTCCGTGGCCGGAAATTCCGGCCCGGCAAGATGAATGAATATGGCGCTGCCCTTTGCCGGGGTTGGTGGGTCATCGTTGTAACCGACCACCACGATTACATCATAACGGTGGTCTTGGCGCCACAGATGTTCGCAACTGGCGTCGAAGGGCAGTCGGATGAGGCGGTTGTACAAGTTATGATCGGGGGCATCACACCAGCCATCATCAGGTTCGATTGCGGCCAATGGCAACCCCGTCCGCGGCGGTGAGATGCGGTCACTGCGGAACAGGACCTGGCGCAACGGGAAGGATCCTGCGGGGGTGGCGCCGTCGCCCTCGGATTTGTCCGGGCTTATGCCCGCCCGTCCCAGGGCACATGGCACCTGATGGCTGTTCCAGGCGAGGATGCCGTGGTGGGCGCCAGCTGCTGGTTGCGCATTGACGACAATGTCCATGGCGCGGTTATAACGCCGCGGCAAAAGGCGCCGAAACGGTTTTTATCGGGCTAAGACGCCCGGGTAATAAACGGGTCATGGATTGGACGGCACCACCCGCGCCAATCTCAGCGGTAGATTTGTTTTGCCGGCCCCGGCGACGTGATGAGACGCGCCGCCGCGCGGTATTGCGCCAAGCTCTTGCCCTGCTGCGCCGCCACGGTGGCAGAGCCGGTATTCGCCGTCTTGGCGCCGATCAAATTCTGAGATTTGGCTTTATCGGCATTTTCAGCCATGAGGCCAAGCCAGAAAGGCTGCCCGCCGGTTTGGCCCACCTTGGTTTGGGCAACAGGAATCTGTGCTCCGGCGGCCAGCGGATTGGCGTTCGGTTTGGCGGTGGCCATGAGGGCGGCCACGGCATTGGCGGGCTCGGCCGCGTAAAAGGCACTGCCCGCCGGCAGGTTGGTGCCGCCGGCAAACGCGGCCTGAGCTAGGGAAGAGGCGGCCATATTCGGGCTGGCCATGGGAGATGGCTGAGCGCGCGGGATTGATCCGGCTTGACCGTGGGGAAGCACGACCCGTGCATTGATCTGTGCCGGGGCAGGTGTCCCCTTGGCGGTTGAGGCCGGGGCTTTGGACTCCTTGAGCGCGGCACCGTTCGGGTCCGCTGCATTGTTGACCGGAGGAGTTGGCGGCGGCGCTACGCTGGCAACGTTTTCGGCCGAAACCGAGGCCCGGGCCGCCGCGATATCCTGGTCGTAGGTGGTGTCGTTCTCCGCCACCAGGATCGTTTCGGGTGCGTTATTATAGTCGAGGTTTTCAATCCCATCCCCTGTGACCTCGGCGAGCTGCCATTCCGCCGTCGGCCCTGCGTCCTTGATCAACCCAAGCACATGGCCGCCGATATCCTTGCCGGTGGCGATCTCGATGCCGGCGTCGATCAGGGATGCCACCGCTCCGCCGACACCACCCAACGCGGCGCCGCCGACGATGCGGGCGGCATTGCCGATTTCGTCGCCGGTAAGTGACCGATAGATGGTCGATACCACGGGGATATGCTGCAAGGGATTGATGAAATCGAGAAGGTCGGCGAAGGTAAAGCCGTCCTTGCCCCACAAATTGAGGGACGGGACGTCGCTTGACGCGGGTCCAGGCACCGCACCGGAAGATGAGGTCAACAATTCAATCGGCATAAAAACTCCAACTTGCGCCTTTGTTTCAAGCAAGCGGGATGCCAAGAAGAAATCATGGAAATTCAATGAGTTGGAAACTTACGCGGGGGAATAAACCGGTGTATGGCGGCAAATATTGCCCGATATCGGCGGTCCCTGCCGTCTTGAGGCGCTAAAGGGGCCGCGGATGGGGCCTCCCGAGAGGACTAGAAGCTGTGGCCGCTGCGGGTCGCCTTGGTCTGAAGATAGCGCAAATTGTGGTCGTTGGCGGGGAAGACGTGGGGGACCCTCTCGACCACGGTGATACCGCGCCGTGCCAGCGCCTCGACCTTGGCCGGGTTGTTGGTCAGAAGCCGCACCGTGGTGAAGCCGAGGTCCTCGAGGATATGGGCCGCCGGCAGGTAAATGCGTTCGTCGGCGTCGAATCCGAGCTGTTCATTGGCGTCGATGGTGTCGGCGCCGGCATCCTGTAGCCGGTAGGCGCGAAGCTTGTTGACCAGCCCGATGCCCCGGCCTTCCTGGGCAAGATAGATCAGAATGCCGCTGCCGGCCTTGGCGATCTCCTCGATGGCGCCGCGCAACTGGTCGCCACAGTCGCAACGCAGGCTGGCCAACAGATCGCCGGTGAAGCATTCCGAATGCAGCCGCACCAGAACCGGGGCATCCGCCTTCGGCTTGCCGATGACGATGGCAAGGTGCTCGATGCCGCCGTCGCTCGGCCGATAGGCGACAATGCGGGAATCCTCGGCGCCGGTAAGCGGCACCCGCGCCTGGCTGACCGGCTTGAGGGACCGCGACGCATTGAGTTCATAGTCATCGATCTGTTCGGCATCGACCAGCAAAAGGCTTTCGGCCTGGGCCCAATCCAGGAGATCCATGCCATTACCGATCTCGAGCGGCGCGGTCAGGGCCGCCGGCAATAGCCGCGCAAGCTTGGTCAGCTCCACGGCGGCCTCGACCGAATGGCGTAGCGCGTCCGGTTCAATGTCGAGCTGTTTCGGCAGTTTGACCGCAACCGCGGTGGCGGGATCGGCAATGTCGCGAACCGTTTGCGCGGCGATCCCCCCGGTGAGTTCAAGGGTGATCACATTGGCGTCGATGGCACCGAGCCCAAGGGCGGCGGCGCGCTGGGCCGTCAGCACAAGGCCGGGGGTCACCCCGCTCAGGGTGGCCAGCCGCTGAAGACTTTGGGGCGTCACCGCCTCCGCCGCCTGGCTCAGCAAGGCGCAGCCATCTTCGCCCCGGATCACGACCATGTGCCCGCGCCGCAGATCGGAGATGGCGCGGTCAACGCTCAGTAACGTGCCCGCGGTTGGTTCGGGGCCGGTTTCTATCTCGAGGTGCTTGGTCATGGGTAAATGAACCGGTTGATTTGCCACATTCTACACCGGAAGCCATGCCCGTGTCTTGTTGTCGGCAATCTTGGCCATCACGGCATGCTCCCATGGTTGTGATCGGTGCATAGCTTTGCATGGCATTCCGCCAGCAGGTGATTTAAGCTATGCTTTGGGTCGAACCTAACCAATCCGGTGGGTTTAAGGAAGCGGCCCGAATCCAAATCCTGGTCCGTTCAAAGGCACCATCCGGCCGCTTTTGGAGAGAAAGAACACATCATGACTGGAAAACGTATCCTCCTGGTGGATGATGATACCGAGTTGGTGCAGTCCTTGGCCGAGCAACTCCAGCTCCACGAGGAATTCGACACCGTCACCGCGGATTCCGGGATCGAAGCCCTCAAGATTGTCAAGAGCGACCATTTCGACGCCATTCTTCTCGATGTCGGATTGCCGGACATGGATGGACGCGAGGTTTGCCGGCTGATGCGGCGTGGCGGTACCAAGACGCCGGTGATCATGCTGACCGGCGCCGATTCCGACGCCGATACCATCCTTGGCCTCGATTCCGGCGCCAATGATTACATCACCAAGCCCTTCCGCCTCGGCGTGCTTCTGGCCCGTCTCAGGGCCCAATTGCGTCAGCACGAGCAGAGCGAAGACGCGGTGTTCAACATCGGGCCGTACAGTTTCCGCCCCAGCGCCAAGATGCTCACCGACCCCAACACCAACCGCAAGATCCGCCTCACCGAAAAGGAAACCGCGATCCTGAAATATCTGTTTCGTGCCGGCGCCAAGGTGGTGGGACGCGAAACCCTTCTCAACGAAGTTTGGGGATATAACGCCGGCGTCACCACCCATACCTTGGAGACCCACGTTTACCGTTTGCGGCAAAAGATCGAAAAAGACCCGGCGAAAGCGGAGATCCTCATCACCGATCACGGCGGCTACCGCCTGACACCGTGATGTGAGGGCCAGGTGCCGGAGACACGCAATGGTATCGACTATCGTTGTTGCCGGAACAAGCCTGAGCGCCCGCGAAGCCCTGGACCATGCCGCAGCCGACCACCGGGCCGGACGGCTTGAGGATGCGGAGCAGGTTTATAACACCATCCTCGAAGCCGAGCCCGACAACATCGAGGCCCTATACGGGCTCGGTCTCGCCCTTCTTGGCCTGGGCGTGCCGGACCAGGCGGTGCAAATCTTCCGCCGGAGTCTCAAACTTGCCCCGGACCAGGCCGTTGTCTACCACCCCCTCGGCAATGCGTTGGGCGCCTGCCGCGAATTCGAAGAGGCGGCCAGCGCTTACCGCCAGGCGCTGGAGATCGATCCCGAAGATGCCGCCAGCGCCTTCGAGCTTGGCAACATCCTCGCCGATCTCGGCGCGTTGGAAGACGCCGTGGCGGCCTACCGGCGCGTTCTCGATATTGACGCGGATCACATCGACGCGCGATGCCACCTTGGCACCACCTTGAAAGATCTCGGTCGTTTCGACGAAGCGGAAGCGGTGCTCAGCGAAACCCTTCGCCGGCAACCGCACCACGCCAAGGCCCACACCCAGCTCGGGCTGACGCTGGTGGCGAAGGGGCGCATCGAGGACGCCGCCGAAATCATCCTGGCCCCGGTGCGCCGCTATCGCGCCGTCGCCATGGTCGGGCCTGCGACCGCACCGAATTTCACCCAGGATTTCGATCGGGTGAACCGGACCAAGATCCGCCATGACATCGAACAGATTTCCTATCTGCTTGAGCGTGGCCGCGTCGGGTCCAACCGCAAAAAGCTGCTTGGGGAATATCAGGCGGTGCTGGAAAGAGTCCCCGATGGCGCGGATTTGAAACTCAGTGAATTGTCACCGCCACCCTCGGCGGTGTTCAAGGCGTCTTACAACCGCATGGTCCATTTTGACCCCCCTGGCGTCATCGAAGGCGGCGCCTTGAATCCAGAGCTGGACTTCGCCGCCATCGAAGCTGAATTTTTCGATGGCGCGCCGGCCTTTGCGTGCATAGACGATTTGTTGTCGGCCGATGCCCTTGCTGAACTCAGGCGGTTCTGCATGGAATCGACCATCTGGTTCCAGATGACGTTCTCCGACGAACTCGGCACCAGCATGACCAATGGATTCAGTTGCCCGTTGCTGTTCCAGATTTCCAACCAATTGCGGGCCAACCTGCCCAACATCTTCGGCGACAACCAACTGAAATTTTGCTGGGCCTATAAATACTACAAGAACCTTTCGGGCCTCG
>JAZFWG010000144.1:0-3856 GCA_036448135.1 Alphaproteobacteria bacterium | reverse complement strand
TCCTGAAGACTGGTTGCCGGGATATGGTCCGGTGCCAACACCGATAAGGGAGAGCATCGATGATCAAGCCAACGGGAATCCTGCATTTCGCCATTTCGGTCAAGGATCTGGAAAGGACCAAGAAGTTCTATACCGAGATCCTGGGCTGCACCTATATGAGGCAGAACGAAGACACCGCGTTCTTCCAGGTCGGCGAGCATTTTTTCGTCGCCACCGAGATGCCCGGCCATGTGCCCCCCAATCCCCCCGGGGGATCCCGGCTCCACCACGCCTTCACCATCGAAGGCGAAAGCTTCGACCAGGCGCTCGAAGAGCTCGAGGAAAAAGGCGTCAAGGTCCTGCTTTACGAGGATAAGGGACACCGTACCTTTACCGGCCGCCATGCCTATATCCAGGACCCCGACGGCAACGCTATCGAACTCATCGACTTTCACGGCATGGGCGGGGGCGATGCGCCGGCATTCCAAGGGCGCAAGCGCCGCCAACAGGCAGGGACCGGGGCCAAATCGTAAGGCTGAGGCCGAGGCCGGGGGGGGGCAGCCGCAACAGAATTCACGCAACAGGAGGTAAAATATGGCCATCGTCGATGCCGACGCCCATGTGCTGGAAACACCGGACACCTGGTCCTTCATGGAAGAGAATGACCGCGCCTTCATGCCCATGATCGTCACCCAGACCCATGGCGGCGAGGTCTTGAGCAACGCCGGCGCCATCCAGCACGACTACTGGGTGATCGAGAACCGCATCAATGGCAAGGACCGCAATGTCGGGCTCGACACCACCAAGGAATCCCGTGAAATGGCGAGCGTCGATGCCCGGCTCAGCCACATGGACGAGCTCGGTATCGACATTCAGGTCCTTTACCCCACCCTGTTCCTCAGACCTGTCGCCCGCGACCACCGGCGCGAATTCGCGCTCGCCCGCAGTTACAATCGTTGGCTTGCCGAGATCTGGAAACAGGGCCACGGCCGGCTGCGCTGGGTCGCGCTGCCGCCGCTGCGCTCCCAGGACAGGCTGCGGGACGAGATGAAATTCGCCAAGGACAATGGCGCCTGCGGCATCTTCCTGCGCGGCCTAGAGGACGAGCGCAATATCGCCGACCCCTACTTCCATCCGCTCTACGCCCTGGCCGAGGAGTTGGACCTGCCGATCTGCATGCATTCCGGCAATGGCAGCTTCCTCCACCACGATTTCTTCCAGCTCGACACCACCTTCACCAAGTTCAAGCTGGCGGTGGTCGGGGCCTTCCATTCTCTGTTGGAGAAGGGAATCCCGTCGCTGTTCCCCAAACTGCGCTGGGGGTTCATCGAGGTCAGCGCCCAATGGGTGCCCTATGTCCTGAATGATCTGGAGGACCGCTTCCGCCGTAATGGCAAGACGTTCTGGGATAACCCTCTCGCCGACAACAATATGTATGTGGCCTGTGAGGTCACCGACGATCTCGGCTATGTGGTCGGTTGTGCCGGCGAAGACCAATTGATGCTCGGCACCGATTACGGCCACCACGACCCGTCGGCCGAGATCAAAGCCTTCAAGCTGATCCGCGAACAAGGCCTGGAGGACCGGGTCGTCGAAAAGATCATCGACCACAACCCCCGCGTTTTTTACGGCCTGAGGTGAAGGCCGGTTTGCCGACGACATGACTGAACGGTGCCGCCTCTACCTGATCACGCCACCTAGGCTCGAACCGGACCGATTCCGGAACAGCTTGGCCGAAGCCCTGGATGGCGGCGACGTCGCCTGCGTGCAGCTGCGGCTCAAGGATGTGGACGACGATGCCATCCGCCGCGCGGTGGATACCCTCTTGCCCGTGGTCCGGGAGCGCGAGGTCGCCCTGCTGCTCAACGACCGCCCCGACCTGGCGGCGGAGACCGGCTGTGATGGTGTCCATGTCGGCCAGCAGGACGGCACTTTCGAAGATGCCCGGAGCGCGGTCGGCGGCGACGCCATCGTCGGCGTCACCTGTCACGATTCACGGCATCTCGCCATCGTCGCCGCGGATAAAGGCGCCGATTACGTTGCTTTCGGCGCCTTCTTTCCCACTGCCACCAAGGATGCGATCGGCCATCCCGACCTCGACATTCTAGAATGGTGGAATGAACTGGTGGTCGTGCCCTCGGTCGCCATTGGCGGCATCACCATCGACAATTGCACAGAGGTGATCCGGGCCGGCGCCGACTTCATTGCCGTGCTCGCTGCGGTGTGGGACCATAAGGACGGACCCGGGGCGGCGGTCTCGGCCTTCAACGCCAAGATTGATGAGGCCTGGGAGCAGCTCAAACAGGGCGCCGCCGGCTGATTTTCAGGGGCGCATTGCCTCGGCACCGACAAGCTGATAGGTTCCGCGCCCGGCATTTTGGACTGAACCTCAGAGATCTTGGGCCATGAGAATCAACGGCAATTCCATCCGACCCGGAATGGTCATCGAACACAAGGACCGGCTTTGGGTCGCGGTCAAGATCCAGCACACCCAGCCCGGTAAGGGCGGCGCCTATCTGCAGGTGGAACTGAAAGACATCCGCGGCGGCACCAAATTGAACGAACGCTTCCGCTCGTCGGAATCGGTCGAACGGGTCAGGCTCGACCAAAAGGAGTTCCAGTTCCTTTATGCCGAAGGTGACAGCTACACCTTCATGGACAATGAGACCTACGATCAGATCACCCTCGACAGGGAGTTGATCGGCGACCAGCAGGTGACGTTCCTCCAGGATGGCATGACGGTGATCATCGAGAGCCATGAAGGCTCGCCCTTGGCGGTGCAGCTGCCCGATTCCGTGGCCCTGGAAGTGGTCGAGGCCGACCCGGTGGTCAAGGGCCAGACCGCGGCGTCATCCTATAAACCGGCGGTGTTGGAGAACGGTATGAAGACCATGGTACCGCCTCATATCACCACCGGCACCCGGGTGGTCGTCAGCACCGCCGACGGGTCCTACGTGGAACGGGCTAAGGACTGATCGCGACCGGCGGCAGATGACATGGCTATCAAATCAGCCCTGATCAACGTCATGGAAAAGGCGGCGCGCAAAGCGGCGCGTGGCCTACTCCGGGATTTCGGTGAAGTCGAAAACCTTCAGGTTTCGAAGAAGGGACCGTCAGATTTCGTCAGCGCCGCCGATCTCAAGGCGGAACGACTGCTGCGCCGCGAACTCGGCAATGCACGTCCCGGTTTTGGTTTCCTGCTCGAAGAGGCCGGAGAGATTCCCGCCTCCGATGGCCCCGGCGGCGATGACTTCACCCGGTGGGTGGTCGACCCTTTGGACGGCACCACCAATTTTCTCCACGGCATCCCGCATTTCAGCATCTCCATCGCCGTCGAACACTGCACGGTCCAGGGGAGCACGGTCCAGGGCGAACGGTTGCGGCGCGAGATCGTCGCCGGCCTGATCTATGACCCGCTGCGAGATGAAATCTTCTGGGGCGAGAAAGGCGCCGGCGCCTTCGTCAACAACCGTCGGCTTCGGGTCTCGGCGCGGCAAAGCCTATCGGATTCGGTGATCGCCACCGGCATCCCGGTGCAGGGCTGGGCCGGGCACGACATCTTCCTCGCCGAGTTGCCCGAGATCATGCAAGTGTGCGCGGGGGTGCATCGCGCGGGGTCGGCGGCACTCGATCTTGCCTATGTGGCGGCGGGGCGCTACGAGGGATACTGGGAACGGGGGCTGAACCCCTGGGACATCGCCGCCGGCATCCTTTTGGTGCGCGAAGCGGGCGGCTACGTCACCGAGATCAGCGGCGGCTCGGACATGCTGGAAAGCGGCAGCGTGCTCGCCGCCAGTGAACAGCTTCACGGCGATATCGCCAAGGCACTCTCCCGCGCCCAAACAAAACAGCCCAACAAAACATAAGTGAAATAAAT
>JAZFWG010000143.1:0-4448 GCA_036448135.1 Alphaproteobacteria bacterium | reverse complement strand
GGTTGTCAGTTCTGATCCTGTCGGGCTCGCCGATCATCGGCAGCTTCGAGTTCCGGGCTCGGGTCGATTTCGTGCGCATCCCCGGCGTCATCAAGCTGCGCAACGGAGATTACACCTCGCTCAGTATGCTCATCAGCCTGGACCAGACCCTGGAGTTGCGCCGATCGATCATCCATCACACTGCCCAGGTCTTCGATCCCGACATCTTCATCGTCGACAAGGAACCCCTGGGTCTCAAGGGCGAAGTCAAGGAGACCTTGGAGACCTTGAAACAACGGGGAACGCCCCTGGTACTTGGCTTGCGGGACGTGATGGACGAGCCCTCCTTGCTATCCGCGGAATGGCAACGCAAGAACGTGTTGCCGGCCTTGGAAGACCTCTATGACGAGATCTGGGTCTACGGACTGCCCGAGATCAACGATCCACTGACAGATTTGGATCTCCCCCCGGCGGTTCGCGACAAAATGATCTACACAGGCTACCTGCGCCGCCAGGTGCCAAGGCTCAAATCCAGCTCTCCCGCTGACGGTCTGATGACGGAACCATTCCTGCTGGTTACGCCGGGCGGTGGCGGCGATGGCGAGGCCTTGGTCGACTGGGTGCTCAAGGCCTATGAATCAGACACCAGCCTGCCCTTGCCGGCGCTCATCGTGTTCGGCCCGTTTATGGCGCAGAAAAGCCAGCGCCGGTTCTCACGACGGATCAAAAATCTCGCCAAGGTCGAGGCCATCACCTTCGATTCCCACTTCGAGGCGCTGATGGCACGGGCCGCGGCGGTCGTCGCCATGGGTGGCTACAACACCTTCTGCGAAATTCTTTCCTTCGATAAGCCCGCCCTCATCGTCCCGCGCATGGTGCCGCGACGCGAACAGTTCATCCGCGCCGATCAAGCTCGACAATTGGGCCTCGCCGACATGATTGTGGACGATGGCTGCCATGACCCCGCGACCATGGCGGCTGCCCTGCATCGGCTTCCCTCCCGCGCCCCGCCGTCCAAGGCGGTGGTGCCGGGTCTGCTCGACGGTCTTGTCAATGTTGATCGTCTGTACATGGATTGCCTGCGGCCGGTGCCCTTGATCGTGACATCGGCGGTGCGTTAACCCGTCGGGCGCTGTCCAAGGATCATGGCCGTTCCAAGAAAAACCGTCTTCATTCTCAAAGGCTATCCCAGGCTGTCGGAGACCTTCATCGCCCAGGAGATCCTGGCGCTCGAACGCATGGGGCTTCCGCTTGTCATTGCCGCGCTCAGGCACCCCACCGACCGGCTAAGCCATCCGGTGCACAATGAGATATCGGCGCCGGTGCTGTATCTGCCGGAATATGTCCACCAAGCGCCGCTACGCATCTTCCAATCCTGGAGATGGGCCCGCAGCCAGGCTGGCTATCGCGCGGCATGGCGTATGTGGCTTTCCGACCTTAAGCGTGACATCAGTTTTCACCGGCTGAGAAGGTTCGCCCAGGCTTTGGTGCTGGCCCATGAATTGCCCGAGGATGTGGGCCATCTCCATGCCCATTTCCTCCATGCGCCGGCTTCGGTGGCGCGCTATGGGGCGCGTATCCGTGGCCTGGACTGGAGTTGTTCGGCCCATGCCGTCGATATCTGGACCACGCCCGAGTGGGAAAAGCGCGAGAAGTTGGAAGACTGCGCCTGGATGGTCACCTGCACGGCAACCAACCGCGATCACCTGCAGAGCCTGGCACCCCATCCAGGGTGTGTCGAACTGGTCTATCACGGCCTCGATCTCGAACGATTTGCCGATGGGGGCGGAACCGCCACCACCCCAGCCTCGCCTCGCCGGGACGGCAGCGATGATGGCGACCCCGTCTTGATCCTCTCGGTGGGCCGGGCGGTGGAAAAAAAAGGCTTCGATATCCTGCTCGCCGCCCTGGCCAAGCTGCCGGCCACGCTCAACTGGCGTCTGGATCATATCGGCGGCGGTGCCCTTCTCGGTGAACTCCAGCGTCAGGCAGAGCGGCTGGCGATCGCACCGCGCATCCATTGGCACGGCTCCCAAGCCCAGCAAACCGTGCTTGACCACTACCGGGCAGCCGATCTCTTCGTGCTTGCCTGCCGCATCGCCCGCAATGGCGACCGCGACGGCCTGCCCAACGTCCTCTTGGAGGCCCAAAGCCAGGGGCTGGCCTGCATATCAACCCGGGTCTCGGCGATTCCCGAACTGATCACCGATGGCGTCACCGGCGTGTTGTCGCCGCCCGACGACCCGGACGCACTCGCCGCCGCCATCGCCGCCGCCATCGGCGATCCCGAACGGCGTGGCAAGCTCGGCGCCGCCGGCCGGCAACGGGTGCGCAAGGACTTTGCCCTAGCCGACAATATCGAACACCTTGCCGTCCGCTTCGGAGTTCCCGTCCGTCCGATCAATCATCAGGAGGCCCAGACTTGCGAGTCGCATTCTATGCCCCTATGAAGCCGCCACACCATCCGGTGCCCTCGGGTGACCGGCGCATGGCAAGGCTTTTGATGTCGGCGATGGGCCTTGCTGGCCACGAGGTCGAGCTCGCCGCCCGATTGCGCACGTGGGACCGCAACGGCAGCCCCAAACGTCTCGGGCGCTTGCAAAAACTTGGACAAAATCTAGCGCGGCGTTTGATCAGGCGGTACCAACGCCCTGGCGCGGCGAAACCCGATGCCTGGTTCACCTATCATGTCTATTACAAGGCGCCGGATTGGATCGGCCCCATGGTCAGCGGCGCCCTCGGAATCCCCTATATCATCGCCGAGGTCTCAATTTCCGATGATGATGCCACCGGGCCATGGGCCGAGGGCCATGCCGCGACGCTGAGCGCGCTGAAACAGGCCAATGCCGTGATTGGGCTGAACTCGGCTGATACCCCCGGGATTCTGCCTTCGCTGGAGGATCCCTCCCGCCTGATCATGCTGAAGCCGTTCCTTGAGAGCGACGGGATCGGCAACGGGACGGAGACCGCAACCGGCCGTGGCGCCGGGCGCGAGGCGCTTGCACGCCGGTTCGGTCTCGATCCTGCCGTGCCCTGGCTTCTTGCCGTCGCCATGATGCGGCCCGGTTACAAGGTTTCATCCTACCGGGTGCTGAGCCAGGCCTTGGAAAAGCTGCGCCACCGGGGCTGGAGGCTCTTGATCGCGGGCGATGGCCCCGCCCGTGCCGAGGTCGAGGCCCACTTCCATGATCTGGGGCCGGACCGGGTTTGTTTCACCGGGCTTCTGGCAATGGACGATTTGGCGGCGATCTATCACGCGTCCGACATCCTGACCTGGCCCGCCATCGATGAAGCCTATGGCATGGCCCTTCTCGAAGGCCAGGCGACGGGTCTTCCCGTTATTGCCGGGGACAGTCACGGGGTCGGTGACATCGTCCGTCATGGCGTGACCGGAATCCTGACCCCGGAGGGGGATGTTGAGCAGTTCGCCGGCGCCGTCGATGAGCTGCTCGGCGATTCCGCCCGCCGCGGCGCCATGGCGCGGGCGGCGCTGGACAATTACCGGTGCTGTCATCAGATGTCGCAAGCGGTGCGAACTCTCGATGCCGTCCTTGCCGCTGCCAAGGAGGTGCGGGTCCCATGATCAACAACCTGACCGCAAACCCGCGCATCTTGTTCTTCGTGCAACATCTGCGTGGCATCGGCCATCTGAAACGCGCCGCGGTGCTCGCCCGTGCCTTGACAGCGGCGGGGTTTGAGGTCGATCTGGTATCGGGAGGGATGCCCGTGCCCGGGCTCGAGGTCGGCGCCGCGAAATTGCTCCAGCTCACTCCGGTGCAAAGCCCGGATGATGAATTTTCGCGCTTGACCGATGCCGCGGGCGAGCCCATCGGCCCCCAAGATCATGACTTGCGTAAGCAACAACTGCTTGAAATCTATCACCGTTCCCCGGTCCATGTATTAATCGTCGAAACATTTCCTTTCGGCCGTAGCCAGATCCGATCCGAGATTCTTGCCTTGCTTGGCGCGGCGCGCCAAAGCCGGCCCCGGCCCTGCATCATCTCGTCGGTGCGTGACATCATCGCCACCAAACGCAGCACGCAGCGCTATGAGGACATGGCCGATGAAGTCGATGCCTGGTTCGATCATGTCCTGGTCCACGGTGACCCCAATCTTTTGCCTTTTGAAGCCAGTTTTCCCGCCGCGCCGCGACTTGACGGCAAGCTGCATTACACCGGTTATGTTGTCGATGGAGACGCCCTGGGCGATACCACCGACAAGGCCGCCCTGGCGCCATGTGGTGCGGAGCCGGGCAGCGGTGAGGTTGTGGTATCCGCCGGCGGCGGGGCGTTTGGCATCGAGCTTTTACGCTGCGCACTCGCGGCGCGAAAGCTGACGCGGCTGAAAGACGCGCGCTGGCGGCTGATCACCGGGCCCAACCTGCCGGATGGGGATTTTTACGCCCTTAAGCGTGACGCCGAACCGGGGATCATTGTTGAGCGCATGCGTGACGATTTCCGTGATTTGAT
>JAZFWG010000142.1:0-17364 GCA_036448135.1 Alphaproteobacteria bacterium | reverse complement strand
GGCCTTTCGCTCCGGGTCAGCCTGGTGGCGCTGGGGGTGGCCGCGGCGATCGGGTTGCCCTTGGGTGCGGCGATCGCGCTATACCGGTTTCCGGCGCGCACCGGCCTCATCGTCCTCATCAACGCCTTGATGGGCCTACCGCCGGTGGTGGTCGGCCTGATCGTCTATCTAATGTTGTCGCGGTCGGGACCCTTCGGGGTTTTCAATCTGCTTTTCACGCCGACGGCGATGATCATCGCCCAGGCCATCCTGGTGACCCCGATCATCGCCGCCCTGACGCGCCAGGTGGTCGAGGATCTGTGGCAGGAATATGCCGAACAGCTCACGTCGCTCGGCGTCACCCCCGGCCACGCCATCGGCACCCTGTTGTGGGACGGGCGCTTCAGCATCCTGACCGCGGTGCTGGCCGGTTTCGGCCGCGCCAGTGCCGAGGTCGGCGCCGTCATGATCGTCGGCGGCAATATCGACCACGCCACCCGGGTCATGACCACGGCGATCGCGTTGGAAACCAGCAAGGGCAATCTCGAGTTGGCGCTGGCCCTCGGCGTCGTGCTTCTGATCATATCCCTCGGCGTCAACGCCAGCGCCTATATGCTGCAGGACGTCGCGACCAAGGCGCAGGGCTGACAGGGGAGCGTGATGTCCACCAAGACCACCATCCTTCCCTTGTCACTCGACCGGGTCTGCTATAGCGCCGGTGGCACCCGGCTGATCGAGGACTTCTCCACCTCCTTCACCGCCGATGAGCGGACCATCATCCTCGGCCCCAATGGCGCCGGAAAAAGCCTGTTGCTGCGCCTGTGCCACGGGCTGTTGAAGCCGGCCTCGGGAACCATCTCCTGGCAAGGCTCCAACACCGGCGACGCCGCCAGGCGCCAGGCCATGGTGTTCCAAAAACCCGTGACGCTCAGGCGTTCGGTCGCCGCCAATGTGGATTACGCCCTTGGCATCCGCAAGGTGCCGCGCGCCCGGCGCCGCGAGCTTGTCGTGAGTGCGCTCACGCTGGCGGGGCTTTCGGGCCTCGCAAGCCGTCCGGCCCGGGTGCTGTCGGCTGGCGAGCAGCAGCGCCTGGCGCTGGCCCGGGCCTGGGTGCTGTCACCGGAGGTGCTGTTCCTGGACGAGCCCACCGCCAATCTCGATCCCGCCGCGACCCGGGCCGTCGAGAACATGATTAGCTCGATACATGACGACGGCGCCAAGATTATAATGACGACCCACGACCTCGGTCAGGCCCGGCGCCTGGCGGACCATGTGCTGTTCATGCATCAGGGACGCCTGGTCGAGGAAGCCGTGGCGGAAAGCTTCTTCGCCAATCCCGAGACGGCGCTGGCCAAGGCCTTTCTCGATGGAGAACTGTTGGGATGATGACGATAGGCACGGGAATATGTCGGTGCTGGGCCGTGCTGCTCGGCGCGATTGCGGCAGTCCTTGTTGCCGATGGGGCGATGGCCGCTCCTGAGAAAACCACCATCACCCTGATGGCGACCACGTCTACGGAGAACTCGGGCCTGCTCGGCTATCTGTTGCCCAAGTTCGAAGCCGCCCACCGCATCAAGGTCAATGTGGTGGCCTATGGCACCGGCCAGGCGCTGCGCGCGGCGCGGCGCGGCGATGCGGACGTGCTCTTGGTTCATGACAAAAAGGCTGAACTGGAGTTCATGGCCAATGGCTATGGCGTCGATCGCCGCCCCTTCATGTACAACGATTTCGTCATCATCGGCCCCAAGCACGATCCGGCGCGGATCAAACAGGCCTCCGGGGCATTGGACGCATTTCAAAGGATCATGAAAACCAAGGCCGTCTTCGTCTCGCGCGGCGACGACAGCGGCACCCACAAGGCCGAACTGAGACTGTGGCGAGCCACCGGATCGGTCCCGCCGGACCGCAGGAACCGATGGTACCGTGAAGTGGGATCGGGCATGGGGGCGACGCTCAACATCGCCGCCAACATGAACGCCTATGTGCTCAGTGACCGCGGCACCTGGTTGAGTTTCCACAACCGGCGCGCGCTCAGTCTGCTGTTCGAGGGTGACCCGCCGCTGTTCAACCAATACAGCGTCATGCTGGTGAATCCGAAACGCCATCCCCATATCAAGGAAACCCAGGGGCTGGCGTTGATCGACTGGTTGACCTCGCCACATGGCCAAAGCGCCATTGCCACCTTCACCGTCAAAGGCAAAGCCCTGTTCACCCCCAATTACCGGCCCAAACGATGAAGGTAATCGGCTTCGCAGGTTGGAAAAACAGCGGCAAGACCACCCTGGTGGAGGGTCTGATCCGGGTGCTGACCGCGCGCGGGCTCAGGGTCTCGACCGTCAAGCACGCCCATCACAACTTCCAAATCGATGAGCCGGGAAAGGACAGCTACCGCCACCGCGCCGCCGGCGCCACCGAGGTGGTGGTGGCATCGCAAAAACGCTGGGCCCTTATCCATGAGCAGAGCCGCCCGGCGGAACCCGACCTTGAGGAAATCCTCGCGCGCATGTCAGAGGTCGATTTGGTCCTGGTCGAGGGGTTCAAGGGTTTTCCCTTCGACAAGATCGAGGTGTTCCGCCACGGCAACGGCAAAACGCTTCTCGCCACCGATGACCGCCATATCATCGCCATCGCCGCCGATGGACCGATTGCCGAGGCCAAGGTCCCGGTGCTATCCCTCGACGATATCGAGGCCATCTCCGAATTCATTACCCGGCATTGCGGATTGGTGAACGCCGATGAACCCGCTCAGCGATGACTGTTTCGCCTATGGCGGCGAGTTGATCAAGGCCACCGACGCCTTGGCCGAGCTGGCCGATCGGGTGCATTGCATCGTTGGCATCGAATCGGTTCCGTTGTCCCGGGCCCATGGCCGTTTCCTCGCCGAGGCGGTGACGAGCGCGCGCGATGTCCCCGGTTTCGCCAACGCCGCGATGGACGGTTATGCGCTCAACAGTTGCGATCTTGGCCACGATGGGGAAACCCGGTTGCGGGTCAGCGATCGCTCTGCGGCGGGGAAGCCCGCGGAGTGCGCATTGGGACCCGGCGAAGCGGTGCGGATCTTCACCGGCGCCATGATGCCGAAAGGCGCCGATGCCGTCGTCATGCAGGAGGACTGCCGCCGCGATGGCGATTGGGTCATCGTGCCCGGGGGCGTCAAGGCGGGGATAAACTGGCGCAAGGCCGGCGAGGACATCCCCAAAGACGCGGTGGTGCTAGAGGCCGGCGGGCGGCTAAGGCCACAGGATATCGGCATCGCCGCCTCTGTCGGGTGCGGATCGCTAAGGGTATTCCGGCGGCTTCGGGTGGCGTTGTTTTCGACCGGTGATGAGTTGCGCGAGCCGGATCAGCCATTGCCGCCGGGCGGCGTCTACGATTCCAACCGCTACATGCTGGACGCCATGCTGGCGGAGATGGGATGCGAGGTCAGCAATCTCGGCATTCTTCCCGATAGCGAGGACGCGGTGCGGGACGCCCTTGTCGCCGCCGCCGCTGACCATCATGTGGTGGTGACCTCGGGCGGCGCCTCCCAGGGCGAAGAGGACCATGTGGTGCCGGTGTTGAAAGCCATCGGCAACGTACATTTGTGGCGCCTCGCCATCAAGCCGGGACGTCCGGTGGCCTTCGGCCAGATCGGCGCTGCGGTGTTCGTCGGCCTTCCCGGCAACCCGGTTGCCGCGGCGCTGTGTCTGTTACGTTTCGCCCGCCCCGCGCTTGGGGTGCTTGCCGGCGGGAAATGGCATGATCCCGTGACGTATCCGGTCAAGGCCGATTTCGACTTCTCCAAGAAGCCCAACCGGCGGGAGTGGTTGCGCGCCACGCTGATCACAGGCGAGGGCGGCGGCAAGTGGGTGCGGCGCTTTCCCCGGGAAGGCTCTGGCATCCTGACATCGCTGACCGAATCGGACGGATTCATCGAACTCTCAGAGGACCTGACCGGGTTCAGGCGCGGCGAGTTGGTGGACTTCCTGCCCTTCAGCGAACTCGGCATCATGCGCTGAGGACCGTGGCCCCTGCCCCCCAGGGCCATTATCAGGGACATTTTGTCCCCAAATGCGCCGTCCAAGGCGGAATAATCCCTTATTTGACAGAGTAATAACCACTTTTTAACCAAAATCGGTAACTCTGTGGCCATCAAGCCGATATGGCTTTTGGCTGCAATTGGGGGCCCAATGTTACTTCTCGTCGGCATGTTTCTCGTTACGATCAGCGTGTTCGGTGGCTTCGTCGCGCTCGGCGGTCACTTGATGGTGCTGTGGCAACCCTTCGAGTTCGTCATCATCGCCGGAGCCGCCTTAGGCGCCTTCATCATCGCCAATACCAAAGAGGTTTTGACGGGATCGGTTCCCGCCATGCTCATGATTGCCAAGGGCTCCCGCCACAACAAGGAGTCCTATCTCGAACTTCTCAGCATGATGTACACGATTTTCAGGCAGGCAAAATCCAAGGGCATGCTCACCCTTGAATCCCACGTCGAGAATCCTGACGAAAGCGAGTTGTTCATGCGGTTCCCCGGCCTCTACAACAACAAACATGCCTTGACGTTCCTCTGTGATTACCTGCGCATGATGGTGTTGGGTTCGGAAAATCCCCATGAAATGGAATCCCTGATCGACGAGGAACTCGAGACCCACCACGAAGAAAAAATGCAGATTTCTGACGCCCTGCAGACTGTGGCCGACGGCCTGCCGGCGCTCGGTATCGTCGCCGCCGTGCTCGGCGTCATCCACACCATGGGCTCGATCACCGAACCGCCGGAGATCCTGGGGAAGCTCATTGGCGGCGCATTGGTCGGGACCTTCCTCGGCATTCTTCTCTCGTACGGATTTGTCGCCCCCATGGCCAACGCGGTAAAAGGCATCTTCGATACGGAACTTAAATATTTGCAGTGTATCAAGGTCGGCCTGTTGGCCCATATGCAAGGTTATGCCCCCGCCATTTCCGTCGAATTCGCCCGCAAGGCCTTGGTCTCCAACGTGCGCCCAACGTTCTACGAAGTCGAGGAAGCGTACCGATCGGCGTCATCCTAATAGATTGTTGAGCCATGGCGGACATTGAACAGACCATCATTATCAAGAAGGTCAAGAAGGCCAGCCACGCTGCCCATCATGGCGGCGCTTGGAAGGTCGCCTATGCAGATTTCGTGACCGCCATGATGGCGTTCTTTCTCTTGTTGTGGCTGCTTAACGCCACCACCGAAGAACAAAGAGCAGGCATTTCCGACTATTTCGCCCCGGCAAGCGTGACCCGCACCCAGAGCGGCAGTGGCGGGATGCTTGGCGGCATGTCCATGGCCAAGAAAGGCGCCATGAAGGGCGCGGGCGCGCCCATGGCTGTCGCCGTTCCCTTGCCGACGGCACAAGACCCGCCCGAGACCACTGAAGACGAGGACGATCCACTGGATCCTGGCCGCCCCAGCGGCCCGGATGCACAAGGCGATTCCACCGGCAAGCCCTTGGACAAAGCAGAGGTTGATCCGAAAAATCTCAGCGAAGAAGACACCAAGAAACTGTTGGCCGAACACGAGGAGAAAATGTTCCGCGATGCGGAAGCCGCCCTGCGCAAAGCCATCGGCAATATTCCCGAACTCCGCGGCTTCATCGATAGCCTGCAGATCGACCACACACCCCAGGGCCTGCGCATCCAGATCCACGACCAGGAACGCGCGTCGATGTTCCCGCTGGGGTCCGCCCTGATGTACGGCCATACCAGGAAGTTGCTGCAACAGGTGGTCAAGGCCATCATCAAACTGCCCAACAAGATCTCCTTGACCGGCCATACCGACGCCACCCCCTATTCGCGGACCTCCAGCTATACCAACTGGGAGCTCTCCACCGACCGCGCCCTGGCGAGCCGCCGCGCCCTACTACGCGCGGGCCTGCCCGCCCAACGCATCACGCGGGTGGTCGGCAAGGCTGCCAACGAACCCCTGAAAGTGGGAGATCCCCACTCGCCGCTCAACCGCCGGATCAGCATCGTCCTGTTGCGCGAAAACCAGATGGTGCCCTAAAAGAAAGACCAGCCCAAGGCCGCCACAACCCCCGCCAGACAATATAGAAACCCCCGCGAGCCAGCCGAGTAAGCCGCAAAACTTCCCCTAAGTCATTGCCATAGCATCCGTTTCCGGGATTTCCCAGATCCGCCCGGATGCGCTTTAGCGGAAATTCCGGGTGCCGCAACCGGCATCAAGGGCCCAGAATCTTTGGCCGCTCGATTGCAATGCAGGGCTGGCAACCTAGGCGCCGATTGGTCATACTTAGGCCGTTCTTCAATGTGAGGTTGGAACGGTTTGGCACCATGAACCGCAATTTAAACCAGGCCCAGGCGGTGTTTCCGCATCTCTTTCATGCATCAAGGCCAAGGCCTTGTCCCTACCTGTCGGGACGGTTCGAACGCACCGTCGTCGTCGGGCTCATGGGCCCCGACGCCGCCGAGCTTTATCATGCCGGCTCGAAGGCGGGGTTCCGGCGCAGCCACAATGTGCTCTACAGGCCGGCTTGCCATGACTGCGACGCCTGCATCCCGGTGCGCGTCGTGGTCGGGGACTTCGAAGCCACCCCATCATTGCGCCGGGTGATCAAGGCCAACCGGGGGCTTCGGGCCATTGACAATCCCTTCGGCGCCACCGCCGAGCAATATGCCCTGTTCCGCCGCTATCAGACCACCCGCCACGCCAATGGCGGCATGCACGACATGGACTTTGAAAGCTACCGGGCCATGGTCGAGGACAGCCCGGTGGCGACCAAGCTCGTGGAATTCCGCGACCCCGAAGATGTCCTGGTCGGTGCCATGCTCACCGACCGCCTGGATGATGGCCTGTCGGCGATCTACAGCTTCTTCGATCCCGCCCTCGGCAAGCGCAGCCTCGGCACCTACATGGTGACATGGCTGATCGGACGGGCCAAACAACGTGGCCTGGATTACGTCTATCTCGGCTATTGGATCGCCGACTGCGCCAAGATGTCATACAAAATGCGGTTTCGGCCGTTGGAAGCGCTGGTGAAAGATGGCTGGCGCCCCCGTCATGTGCCCCCCAACACATCCGAATGATCACCATGTGAGGAGACCTGGATGAACCGTCGTGACTTTTTGACCGGGGCCGCCACCGGTCTCGCCGCGGGCGCCGTCGGCACATACGCCGTGATGAAATCCCGTGGCCCAGAGACAGGGCCTAAGACGGCGAAGGCGCCGGCGATTTCCAAGGGCCTCAAGCAATGGAAGATGGTGACGACCTGGCCCGAGAAATTCCCCGGCCTCGGCACCGGCGCCGAACGGCTGGCCAACCGGATCACGGCCATGAGCGGCGGGCGTCTCACCGTCAAGGTCTACGCCGCCAACACACTGGTGCCCGCCTTCGGCTCCTTCGACGCGGTGTCCCAAGGCTCGGTCGAGATGGGCCATGGCGCGTCCTACTACTGGCAGGGCAAGTCGAAGGCCGCCAATTTCTTTGCCGCCGTGCCCTTCGGCCTCACCGCCAACGAGCTTTCAGCCTGGATCCGTTACGGCGGTGGCCAGGAACTGTGGGACAAAGTCTATGGAAATTTCGGCGTCAGGAGCTTCCTCGCCGGCAACACCGGGACCCAGATGGGTGGGTGGTTCAAAAAGGAAATCCGCTCGATCGAGGATTTCAAGGGCCTCAAGATGCGCATGCCCGGCCTCGGCGGCGAGGTCCTGCGCCGCATCGGCGCCACCGCCGTCAGCCTGCCCGGCGGCGAGATTTTCTCCGCCCTTCAGGCCGGTACCATCGACGCCACCGAATGGGTGGGGCCGTGGAACGACCTCGCCTTCGGGTTCTACAAGCTGACCAAGCAATATTACTGGCCCGGCTTCCACGAACCGGGCACGGGCATCGAAAGCTTCGTCAACAAGGCAGCCTTCGAGGCCCTACCGCAGGATTTGCAAGCCATCATCACCGGCGCCTGCCAAGCCGAGACCGAAGCCATGCTGGCAGATTTCAACGCCCGCAACGGCGCCGCCCTCGCCACCCTGATCAACAAGCACGGGGTCAAACTGCGGCGCTTCCCGGACGACGTCCTTCAGGCTCTGGGCAAGGCCTCCGAAGAGGTGCTGGACGAGTTGGAAAGCGCCGACGACCTGACCAAGCGCACCCTCGCGTCGTTCAGGAAATTCCGCAAGAACGCCATGGGCTGGTCGCGGCTGTCCGACCAGGGCTTCCTCAATATGCGCTACAAGGCGCTCGGCGCTAAGGGATAGTCCGGGATCTTTGGGGGCCGGAGCGGGCCTCAGTCGAAGCGGTTGTTGCGGTTAAAACCCCGTGGCGGCAGCCGGCCGGCCTGGGCGCGCTTTCCAACCCAGGCCGTGAGGTCGGTTTCGGTGCGGGTCCGCGTGCCCGCCCGCCAGCTCAGCCCTTGGGCCAAGTCGAAGACCTTGAGGTCGGCGAGACCGCCCTCGCGGTATTTCTGCAGGATGACCCCGCGTCCACGGCTCCGGGTCGGCAATTCGCCGAGCGGGAATATAATCATCTTGCGGTTTTCCCCGACAACGGCAACGTGGTCGCCATGGGCGGGAACGCAGGCCCGGGCCCTGGCACCCTCGCCGAGATTGAGGACCTGCTTGCCGCCACGGGTCCGGCCAATGACCTCATCCTCGGCGACAAGGAAACCGCGGCCGTCACTTGAGGCCACCAACAGCATGCAGCCGGGCTCATGGACGTGCATGCCGGCGACATCATGCTCATTGCCAAGACCGATCATTAAACGCACCGGCTCGCCGTGACTGCGGCCCGGCGGCAGTGTGTCGCAGCCCAGCGTATAGAACCGCCCATTGGTGCCGAAGATCACCAGCTTGTCGGTGGTCTGGCCTCGAAGGATGAGGCCGGCCTTGTCACCCTCTTTGTATTTGATCTCCGATTCATCGGTGAGATGCCCCTTGAAGGCGCGGATCCAACCCATGGCCGAACAGACCACGGTGATGTCCTCGCGCTCGATGGTGGCTTCCAGGGGAATTACCACGGCGCTGGGAGGCGGGCCGATCTCGGTGCGGCGGCGGCCAAGGGCGGTCTTGGGACCGAACCGTTTCTTGATGCTGGCGATCTCGTCGGCGATGGCGTCCCAGCGGCGTTTCTTGTCCTTGAGCAGGCGATTGAGTTCGGATTGTTCGGCTTTCAGGGCGTCGAACTCATCGCGGAAGGTCTGTTCCTCGAGCTTGCGCAGCCGTCTTAAGCGCATGTTGAGGATGGCCTCGGCCTGGACCTGGTTGATCTTGAGGGCCTTCATCAACGGCTTGTGGGGCTCGTCCTCCTCACGGATGATGCGGATGACCTTATCGAGGTTGCCATAGGCGGCGAGGAACCCCTCCAGCACTTCCAGCCGCGCCTTGATGCGCGCAAGCCGGTAGCGGGTGCGGCGCTGCAGGACTTCATGGCGGTGATCGAGGAAGGCCTGTACAACCTCGCGCAGGTTCATGACCCGCGGCATCCTGGCGCCGTCGAGGACGTTCATATTGAGGGAGATACGAACCTCGAGGTCGGTCTGACGGAACAGGGATTCCATCAGCATCCCGGGCTCGACGCTACGGTTTTTGGGTTCGAGTATGAGCCGCACCTGCTCGTCGGATTCGTCGCGGATATCGCCCAGCAGGCCTTGTTTCTTGCTGTCGATCAACGCCGCGATCTTCTCAATCAAACGTGATTTCTGGACGTGATAAGGAATTTCGGTGACGACGATCTGGTACACGCCGCGGCCCAGACTTTCGGCCTCCCAGCGGGCACGAAGACGGAAACCGCCCCGGCCGCTTTTATAGGCCTCGATGATCGCTTCGGCGGACTCCGCCAGCACGCCGCCGGTGGGGAAATCGGGGCCGGGCATGAATTGGCATAGCTTGGCAATGGTCGCCTTGGGATGGCGAATGAGGTGGAGCGCGGCATCGCAGATCTCGCCAACATTGTGCGGCGGGATGCTCGTTGCCATGCCGACGGCGATCCCGGCGGCGCCGTTGGCCAACAGGTTGGGGAAGCTCGCCGGCAGCACCTCCGGTTCGGAATCGCTGCCGTCATAGGTGAGACGGAAATCAACGGCATCTTCGTCGATGCCTTCCAGGAGTGCTTCCGCCACCTCCGTCAGCCGCGCCTCGGTATAGCGCATGGCAGCGGCGTTATCGCCGTCGACATTGCCGAAATTGCCCTGGCCGTCGATCAGCGGGTAACGCACCGCGAACTCCTGGGCCAGCCTGACCAGGGCATCATAGACCGCGACATCGCCATGGGGATGGTACTTGCCGATGACGTCACCGACGACGCGGGCGCACTTCTTGAACCCGGAGCCAGGATCGAGCCTGAGCTGAAGCATGGCGTAGAGCAGGCGCCGATGTACCGGCTTGAGCCCATCGCGGGCATCGGGAAGCGACCGCGACATGATGGTGGAAAGCGCATAGGACAGGTACCGTTCGCCGAGGGCGTCGGAAAGGCTGGTTTCAACGATCAACGGTTTTGCGGCGGCCTTGGCCATGGGTGCTGTTGTAATCCCTCACGCGACGGCGAACTACCAGATAGTGTAGCTCAATGGTCGCAGCCGTTAAATAGTCGTGGGAGTGACGGCGGAATTATCGGCGGGCGAGGGCCTCGACGAGGCGAATCCGCGCCGCCGGCACCGCCCGGTCATGGACGGCGAAGACGTTCCGTTCCAGGAAATAGCCGGTCAACGCCAAGCCGTTATTGATGTCCTCCCGGGTGGGCGTCCCCACATCGTCCGGCGTATCCGCCATGGTCAGGAAAGCCGGCAACGGCAGAAGCCTTTCCTTGTAAGGAGCGCCCGCGTCCGAACTGACGGCGCGCCCTGTCCTCGGTGAGACGAAGACGAGATCGTCGCTAGCCCCGGTGACGGCGCAGGACGCGAGGTCAAGGCCGAAACCAAGTTCGCTGAGCAACATAAGCTCCCAACGCGCATAGCGCGCGGGCCACGGCGCGGCAAACCCGGCATCACCCCCGTCATCGCCCCCGGCATCGCCCCCGTCATCGCCATTGCCTGGCTCCGTGCCATTCACCGTCTCCGGCCGCGACGCCAGACTCGACAGCAAAGCGGTAAGGCCTTGAAACAGCGCGGGATGGGGTTCGCGTTCCGCCAATGTCACTTCGGTCATGGCGCAGGCGGCGCTCAACGCCATAAGACGCAGGGAATCGTCGAGGATATCGGCGGCCCAGCTGTGGGTCAGTTCGCAGGAATAGCTGCCGAGATGGTCGGCGAGACGGGCCCGCCAAGTGGCCCTGACCCGGTTGCCCGGCTGGTAGATGCCGCGGGCACGCCGCCCGGTACCGCCACGGACCAGCCCAGCATGGCGGCCGTTGGCGAGGGTCAGCAAAGTGACAATGGCGGCGCTTTCCCCGTATTTGCGGGCCGACAGGACGATGCCGTCATCACTCCAATCCATGGCCCCCTATAGCACAAAATCCTGCCCGGAACCCCCTCTCCATATACCGGCGCAGGGATGGATGCCGGGGGCTGGAAATGTGAATTCGCCGAGGACAGAATTGAAATTTCAGATGCATATATTGGAAGATTGGGCCCATTGGCAGTGTCGTAAGTCGGCATGAGGCCCTCGGTTTTATGGGTTTGAGAAAAAAATCTTTACTTTTATTTAACTATATATTTTTGTTGATTTATTAGATATTTATGACCATAATCGACTTATCTGAGTAAATGGATAATATAATATTAATCTAAACTTATCATGTACATTGGTAATGTTTTTACTCGAATGTTATGAATTCTAGGATCGCCCCCATGCCTATGCCTCAAGCCCTTGCAATAACAATGGCTAAAACCGACGAGTACGACTTTTCCCAGGTCTCGGTGGTCCTGTTCTATTCGACGCTAGGCATGCGCCGGACCCTGCGCGATGCCTTCGGCAACATGAAAATTCGCAAGATCAGGGATTGCAGAGACCTCGCAGTGGCGCGGGATACGGTGGTCAATATCAAACCGGACATCCTTTTCCTCGATCTCGACAAGAACCAGGACGCGGTTTGCACCCTGATCGACGACATCCGCCACAGCAATGTGGGAGCGAACCCCTTCATGGTCATCATGCTGGTGACCTGGGATTCCGAAGAACTGAGCATCGCCGAGGCCATGCGGGCGGGCGCCGACGATATCGTGTCCATGCCGGTATCCATCAACGTGCTCAAGGCGCGGATCGAGAACATGATCCGCAACCGCAAGCAATTCATCGTCACCTCTCAATATGTCGGCCCCGAGCGGCGCGAGCATGAACGCTCCCGCACCTCATCCGGGAACGACATCGGCACCATCGTGGTTCCCAACAGCCTCCGCCACAAGGCCGCCGGAGACACTGAGGCCGCGGTCGATGCCGAGGTCATCGAGGATGCCAACAAGCTCGTCAACCAGCACATGCTGCATCGAATGATGACGGAACTGAGCCAACTGGCCACCGATCTGGAAGCCCAGGTCAAAGGACGGGATCACATAGATATCCCCGACGAGACCCTTGGGCACATGTCGGACTTGCTCAGCACGATCACCAACCACATCGACACCAAGGGCTATAACAATATGAAGGGGCTTGCCGAATCCATGAACCGGGTCATGAACTTGATCTTGGCAACGCCCGATCCCTCGGCGAAAATGTTCCAGATCCTCAAGCTCCACGGCCAAGCCATCGGCGCGACCCTGTGGGACAAGGACGGCGCCGCGGATATGGTCGTCAATGCCCTCAAGACCGCGGTCGAAAATTCCTAAGCTTGGACAGAGCCACTGCCTGGCCCCCAGCGCCCTTAGCGCAATTCACGCTCCCCTTCAGGCATCGAAATCGAGCCCGAGCGCACGGTAATGCTCGGGCCTGTCGATCCAGTCGGCGCGGACCTTGACATGGATGAAAAGATGGACCTTGCACTCCATAAACCGCTCGAGCTCGGCCCGGGCGGTGGCGCCGATGGATTTGATGCGGCTGCCGCCCTTGCCCAGAACCATGGCCTTCTGGCTGCCCCGGCGCACGGTGATGACCTGGCCGATGCGCACCGATCCGTCGCCGCGCTGCTCCCAGGATTCGGTCTCCACCGCCACCGCATAGGGCAGTTCCTGGTGGAGCTGGAGAAACGCCTGCTCGCGGGTGATCTCGGCCGCCAGCATGCGCATGGGAATGTCGGAAATCTGGTCCTCGGGATATAGCCAGGGCCCCTCGGGCAGGTTGTCTTGAAGGTGGGTCTTGAGATCAACGACGCCATCGCCCGAAAGCGCCGAGATCATGAAGGTTTCGGTGAAGACCCCTTCGTCATTGAGCGCCGCGGCAAGCCCCAGCAGCGCCGGACGTGGCACCAGATCGATCTTGTTCACCGCCAGGACCGCTTGGCGCCGTTTTTTCTTCAAGCCTTCGACAATGGACCGCGTATCCTTGTCGACGCCCCTTTTACCCGCCGAGGCCTTGGCGTCGACGAGCACGACGGTGACATCGGCATCGGCCATGCCGCTCCAGGCCGCCGCCACCATCGCCCGGTCGAGGCGCCGCCGCGGCGCGAATATCCCCGGGGTGTCGATATAGATTGTTTGCACCTTACCCTCGACGGCGATGCCGGTGATGCGGCTGCGGGTGGTCTGGATCTTCGGCGTGACGATCGAGATCTTGGTGCCGATCAGACGGTTGAGCAGCGTCGATTTCCCGGCGTTGGGGGCCCCGGCCAGGGCGATGAAGCCGCATCGGGTGTTCGGCCCCGCCGCATCCTTGGTCGCCGTGCCCGCCGGCGTATCTTGGCGGTTAGCGGTCATCATTGCCGGCAATGGCTTTGATCAGGACTTCGGCGGCACGCTGTTCCGCCGCCCGCTTCGAGGCGCCTTGGCCCTCGGCCGGAACCAGATCGCCGACGCTGGCACGGACAAAGAATGTGGGCCGATGGGGCGGCCCCTCGCGGGCCACGGTCTCGTATACCGGCAAATCAAGCCCCCGCTCCTGGGCCCATTCCTGAAGATGGGTCTTGGCATCCCGGGGCGGCTCACCGGTGGCCGCGGCCAGGGGCTTCCAGTGGTGGTGAATGAACCGCTCCGCGACCTCCAGGCCACCATCGAGATAGAGCGCGGCGATCACGGCCTCACAGGCATCGGCCAACAGACCAGGGTTGGCGCGGCCGCCGGAGTCCTCTTCGCTGGCGCCGAGGGCCAGATACCGGCCGAGCTCGATACATTCCGCCACACCGGTCAAGGCTTCGGTGCGCACCAAGGCGGAATAACGGCGCGCGATCTTGCCTTCGTCCTCGCGGGGGAATTGGCTCAGCAACATTTCGGCGATGACCAGCCCGAGCACGCGGTCGCCGAGGAACTCGAGCCGCTCATAGCCAAAGGGATGCAACCCACCACCGCCGGTCGAGCTGGTGTGGGTCAAGGCCTCGTCCAGCAATTCAGGCCGCGCGAAACGATGGCCCAGGGCGTGGGACAGCGCTTCGTCGTGCGCCGCTTTGCTCACCTTACATGATCTTCTGGAACAGGCGGGAAAAACGGATCGCCGCCGGCCATTTCCAGAATTCCCAGAAATACGCCGAACCGTTGCTGGAAAAAAACAACACCTCGGCCCGGCCCACAAGATTTTCCTTGGGAATGAAGCCAACATCAGATAGCGCACGGCTATCTAGGGAATTGTCGCGATTGTCACCCATGGCGAAGTAATGGTCCGGCGGCACCCTATAGACCAGGGTGTTGTCGAATTCGCCATGATCGGTGCGCTCCAGGATGGGATGTACCCGGCCGTTGGGTAGGGTCTCCAGGTACTTCATCAAATATCCACCTGTGCCGTTCTCGGAACGGTATCTGCCGATCCATCGCCGCTTCAGCGCCTGGCCGTTGATATGGAGGATGCCACCCCTGACCTGGATGCGGTCGCCCGGCAGGCCGACGATGCGCTTGATATAGTCGGTCTTATTGTCTTTGGGCAACTTGAACACCATCACGTCGCCACGTTCGGGTTCGGTGAAGAACAGCCGCCCGCTGAACAATGACATGCTTAACGGGAATGAATGGCGGCTATAGCCATAGGACAATTTGGACACGAACAGATAATCGCCCACCAGCAAGGTCGGCAACATCGAGCTTGATGGGATGTTGAAGGGCTCATAAGCGAAGGTTCGGACCGCGAGCGCGATCAGCCCAGCGTAAATGACCGTCGTTACGGTATCACGAACGCCACCGGTTTTTTTCTTATTCATTACGGCAATCTTCTAACCAATTGATATCATTATATTAAAGATTTGCGCCCGCGAAGGCCCAAGGATCAAGCCAGTCCCGCACGGTCCTGTCAAGGACGATCACGCGCGCCGCCAGCCTGTTGTCCGGCCCCGGGTCCAGCCCCGGGTACCGCCGAGATTACGACGATGGCCTGTGCCAACGGCGGCTCATCGGTCATGGTCAGCGCGATTTCCGCAACCATCCCCTCGGGCATGAGTTCGGCGAGCCGTTTGGCCGCGCCGCCGGTGAGCCGGAGGGTGGGCTGGCCCGAACGGAGGTTGACCACCCCCATGTCGCGCCAGAACACACCGCGGCGGAAACCCGTGCCCAACGCCTTGGAACAGGCCTCTTTGGCGGCGAACCGCTTGGCATAGGTGGCGCTACGTGTCGCGCGGCCGTCCGACTTCTTGCGCTCGATATCGGTGAAGATGCGGTCGAGGAAGCGGTCGCCGAACCGGTCGATGGTGCGTTCGATCCGGCGGATGTCGATGATGTCGCTGCCAAGCCCAATGATCACCGGCCGGCCCTCCACAAGGACAGGGCACGGCATGCCGGGCGGGCTCCTCCCGGTTCAGGCACTGCGTTGCCCCTGGGCTTCGGCCCTGGCCTGATCCATCAGGACGCGCATGCGCCGGATGGCGCTGTCGAGGCCACCGAAGATCGCCTCGCCGACCAGGAAGTGGCCGATATTGAGCTCGCGGATGCAAGGGATGGCCGCCACCGGCGCCACCGTGTCGAAACTGAGGCCATGTCCGGCATGAACCTCGAGACCAAGGGCATCGGCATCGAGTGCCGCGGTTTGCAGCCGCTCAATCTCGTCGCCGCGCGCGCCATCACCGGCATCGCAATAGGTTCCGGTGTGAAGCTCGACCACCGGCGCCGCGACGTCGCGTGCCGCCTCGATTTGCGTCTTGTCGGGATCGATGAACAACGCCACCCGGATGCCGGCCCGCTGCAGGGCCTCGACGAAATCGGCCACGGAACCGACGGCGCCGGCGACGTCGAGCCCGCCTTCGGTGGTCAGTTCCTGGCGTTTTTCCGGAACAAGACAGACCGCGTGGGGCCGGTGGCGGAGCGCGATGTCGAGCATTTCCGGCGTCGCCGCCATTTCCAGATTGAGGGGTAGATCGATATCGCGGCTGAGCCGTACGATGTCGTCATCGGAAATGTGGCGGCGGTCTTCGCGCAGATGCGCGGTGATGCCGTCGGCCCCCGCCTGGGCGGCGATACGCGCGGCGCGGACCGGGTCGGGATGGCGGCCGCCACGGGCATTGCGGATGGTGGCGACATGATCGAGGTTGACGCCAAGCCGGAGTTTCGTCCTCATGATCTCACCCCATAGCGCCGGGCGCGGACCTGCCTGCGATGGGCGCGAATACGATGATAGCTTTCAACCATGCGCTTGAGCGGCCAGTAGAACACGAACCAAGCGACTATACCGCTCGGAAAGCCGCCGACGATCATCGGCAGCAGCACCTGGCCCGGATGGTTGAAGATGAAAGTAAAGCCGAGCTCTGCGGGCAGTTCGCTGCCGCTGGTGCCGAGTATGACATTGCCGAGTTGATAGCTCCACAGCCATATGAACGGGAATGTCCATGGGTTGCCGACCACGGTGCCGAACGCCGATGCCATCAAATTGCCCCCGATGATCCAGGCCAACAATGCCGCCATGGCGAAGTGAAAACCGATAAACGGCGTGAAGGACACGGAGGCGCCACAGGCAAAACCGGCGGCGATGGCGTAAGGCGTGCCCTGCATGCGGCGAAGCCGGTGAAAGACATAGAAGATTGAGCGCCGCCAGCCGATCCGGGGCCAGAGGAAATTCTTCACATGGTGAGAAACATCCGGCTTATGGCGTCTCGCGAACAACATGGTTTGGAATCCTTTCCCCCTCAGCCGCGCGCACGGTCCACCGAATTGATCGCCGGCGTCGCCCGAAGCGCGGCGACGATGTTGGACAGATGCTTGACGTTCGCAACCTCGACATCGATCACCATTTCATAGAAGTCGGTCGAACGATTGGTGATCTTGAGGTTGAGGATATTGCCCAGGTTCTTGGCGATCACGGTGGATAGGCTCGACAGCGCCCCGGTTTCATTGATGACGACGAGTGTGATGCGGGCCACATGGTTGCCCGATTCAAGGGCGCCGGCTTCCCAGGTGACATCGAGCCAGCGGTCGGGAAATTCGGAAAAGCTTTCCAGGG
>JAZFWG010000141.1:0-4748 GCA_036448135.1 Alphaproteobacteria bacterium | reverse complement strand
ATCCGACCCGGCCCACCACCAACAAGAACGTCATCGTCGCCGACAGCTACCGCATGCTCAAGGTCGACACGTTAGACAACCGGTCGATCTCGGACCGGATCCTCGGCCAGATGACGGCACAGATCCGGGAGAGTTCCGCCGATATCGTCGTTTGTAGCGATTTCCGTCACGGCATCTTCAACCAACAGACCATCCCGCCGCTGGTTGCGGCAATTCCCGACGGCGTCTGCCGGGTCGCCGACAGCCAGGTCGCCAGCCGCTGGGGCAATATCCTCGAGTTCCAGGGTTTCGATCTCATCACCCCCAACGAGCGCGAGGCCCGCTTCGCCCTCGGCGACCAGGATTCGGTGATGCGGCCGATCGCCAGCGAGGTGTTCCGCCGCGCCAAATGCAAGACCCTGATCCTGAAGCTGGGTGACCGGGGACTGTTGATGCACCGCACGAGGCCCGAGGGCGATCCCCGGACCATCGTCGCCACCGACAGTTTCGCCGGACATGTGGTCGATGCCATGGGCGCGGGCGATGCGCTTCTGGCCTATGCGGCGCTGGCCCTGAAAGCCACCGGCAGCGACGTCATCGCTTCGATCCTGGGTTCCATCGCCGCCGGCATCGAATGTGAGCATGACGGCAACGTCCCGGTGACGCCGTCCGCGGTGCTGAAGAAGATCGCCCGGGTGGAGAAGCAGGTCACCTATTGATGGCACTGGGGCTAATGGCACCGGGGCAGCGGCGATGCGCGTGATCGTGGCCGGTCTCGGCGTTCAGGGACATAAGCGCCGCGCCGTGGCGGGCGGTGATGTTGTGGCCACCGTCGATCCGGTTGCCGCCGATGCCGACTACCGCTCGGTCGCGGACGTGCCCCACGATAGCTATGACGCCGCGCTGGTCTGTACCCCCGATGAGGCCAAGATCGAACTGGTGTCCCAGCTGTTGGGCCTGGGCAAGCATGTCCTGGTGGAAAAGCCGCTGGTGGCGCCGGACAGCGGGTCCTTGCAACAACTGGCCGAGCTTGCGCGGCGCCAGAATGTGGCCTGCTATACCGCCTACAACCACCGTTTCGAGCCCCACTTCGTGCGCATGAAGGAGCTGATCGATTCCGGCTGGCTCGGCGAGATCTATTCGGTACGCATGTTCTACGGCAATGGCACCGCGCGTCTGGTCCGCGAATCGCCATGGCGCGACCGCGGCGCCGGAGTGCTGCCGGATCTCGGCTCCCACCTCTTGGATACGGTGCTCTATTGGTTGGGGGATGTGGACCGCCAGTTCGAATTGTGGTCGGCCAATTGTTTCGAGAACCGGACCCAGGATCACGTGTCATTCGGCTGCCAGGGACGGCCCCTGATCCAGCTCGAGGTGACGCTGTTGAGCTGGCGCAATCATTTCTATGCCGATGTGCTGGCCGAGAATGGCAGCGCCCATATCCATTCCCTGTGCAAATGGGGGCCCGCCACTTTCACCCGCCGCCGCCGCGTCCTGCCCAGCGGCCGCCCCGAGGAGGAAACGGTGCCTCTGCTTGAGGACGATCCCACCTGGGAAGCGGAGTATGACGCCTTCAAGACACTGTGCGGGACCGGCGGCAGCAATCTGGAAAACGACATCTGGATCAATGATGTGCTCAACCGTCTCGCCGCCGACGCAGGCGTGGAGCCGGCCCAGGAAATCGGGGCGTGAGCGAGGCCACCGTCGGATTTGCCGGCATGACCCATTTGGGCCTGGTCTCGGCGGTGGCGGCGGCGGAGAAGGGCTTTGATGTGGTCTGCTACGATGATGATTTGGGTGCCATCGAGCGGCTGGGTCGTGGCGATCTTCCGGTGGCCGAGCCCGATTTGGCGGACCTCATTGCGCGCAACCGCGACCGTCTCCATCTTACCGCCAAGCTCGATGATCTTAGGCAATGCGACGTCCTCTATGTGGCGCCGGACGTGCCCACCGACGGGGATGGTTTGAGTGATCTTGGCCCGGTCTCAGCCTTGATCGAACGCGTCGCACCCGCCATGGCTGAGGGCGCCGTCCTGGTGATCCTGAGCCAGGTGCCGCCGGGTTTCACCCGCGCCATTGCCGGCAAAGTTTCCCGTGATGTTTCCCGTGATGTTTCCCGTTTTGGGGCGCATCTGTTTTATCAGGTCGAAACCCTGATCTTCGGCCGCGCCCTTGAACGCGCCCTGGAGCCCGAGCGGTTTATTATCGGATGCGCGGATCCGGCCCAGCCGTTGCCGGCGGCGTTGGCCGGGTATCTAGACGCCTATGGCGCACCGGTGTTGCCCATGGGCTATGAAAGCGCCGAGCTTGCTAAAATCTCCATCAATATGTGTCTCATCGGCGCCATCGCCGTCGCCAATTCCATGGCCGAGCTCTGCGAGCATATCGGCGCCGATTGGTCGGAGATCACCCCGGCGCTCCGGCTCGATGCTCGCATCGGCGAGCACGCCTATATCGCGCCCGGCCTCGGCCTCGCCGGCGGCAACCTGGAGCGCGACCTGGCGACGGTCATTGCCCTTGGCGATGCCGCCGGCACCGATCTCGGGGTCGTCCGCGCCTGGCAGGCCAACAGCCGCCACCGCCGGTTCTGGGCCTTGGGGGTGCTGCACGATCATGTTCTGGGCAAGGCCACCGATGCGGTCGTCGCCATCCTGGGCCTCGCCTATAAACAAGACACGGATTCCGTGCGCAATTCGCCGGCATTGGCACTGATCTCGGCGCTTGGGCCCTATCGCCTCCGCGCCTATGATCCCGAGGTTGCGGTGAATGCGGATTGGCATCCCGATCTCGCCCAAGCACATGACGCCCTTGATGCCCTGGCCGGTGCCGACGCCGTGGTGGTGATGACGCCGTGGCCGGAGTTCACAGCGCTTTCGGCCGCCGATATCGACAAGGCGCTTCGGGGCCGGGCGGTCATCGATCCCTATGGCGTGCTCGACGGTGGTGCTTGCGTTGCCGCCGGTCTCGATTATTTTTGTCTCGGTGCCCGGCCCCGGGTGCCGAATGCAGGCGACAAGGAATAACGGCCATGCTTGCCCACCACCATGACACCCCCAAGCCACCCGGGCGCACCGTCGTGCTTGGCGGCGGTGGGGTGATTGGCAGCGCGGTCGTCGGTGTGTTGCAAGAGCACGGCACAGACGTCGTGGCGCCGCGGTCCGGTGAACTCGACCTTGCCGGTGACGGCGCCGGTGACGCCCTGGCCAAATTGTTGCGGCCGGACGACGCCCTTGTTGTCCTGGCCGCGCTGACCCCCGACAAGGGGCGCGATATCGCCACCTTCATGAAGAATTTGCGGATGATGGCGGCGGTGTGCGGGGCGCTGGAGCAGAGCCCCTGCGCCCAGATCGTCTATATGAGTTCCGACGCGGTCTATCCCATGACCCCGGGGCTGACCAACGAAGCGAGCCCGGCGGCGGCGGGGGATCTTTACGGCATCATGCACCGGGCCCGCGAGATCATGTGCGCCGATGCCGCCAAGGAAATCCCATTGGCGGTGCTGCGTTGTACCTTGGTTTCGGCCGCCACCGATTGCCACAATTCCTACGGCCCCAACCGCTTCCGCCGCTTAGCCGCCGACGGCGGTATCATTACGCTCGGTGGCGAGGGCGAGGAGACCCGCGATCACATCATGGTGTGGGACGTGGCCGAGATTGTGCGTCTGGTGGTGGAATATCGCAGCGCCGGGTTGGTCAATGTCGCCACCGGCAACTCGGCGTCCTTCCGTGAGGTGGCTGAGCTGGTGGCGGCGAATTTCGACCCGCCCGCCGAGGTCAAATTCACCGATCGCACCGGCGCCATCACTCACCGCCATTTCGACGTCACCCAACTGCGCCAGGCCTTCCCCGAATTGCACCTCACGCCCCTGGCCGAGGGCCTCGCCCGGGTCCATCGGGAGAGCATGAGTTAGGCGTGATGGCGGAGATTAATCTTCTTGATACCCTACCCAAGACGGTGCGCGATGTTGCGGCCAGGACCAAGAACAAAGAAATAAATCGCGCGGCGTCCCTCAAGTTCGGTAAGGAATATTTCGATGGTCCCCGCGAACAGGGCTATGGCGGCTATGTCTATGACGGACGCTGGGTGCCGGTGGCGCGGACCATCATTGCCCATTTCGGTCTAAAAGCCGGCGACCGGGTGCTTGATGTGGGCTGCGCCAAAGGTTTCCTGGTCAAGGATCTGATGGATGTCTGTCCCGGGCTCAAAGCTTACGGCATCGACATTTCCGATTACGCCATCCGCAACGCCCATCCCGATGTGGCCGGATGCCTGGCGGTGGCGAGTGCCGACCGCCTACCCTATGCCGACGGCGCATTCAAGGCCGTGCTTGCCATCAATACGGTCCACAACCTGGATCGTGATGGTTGTTTGAAGGCGCTTGGCCAGATCGAACGCCTTGCTCCCGGGCGCGGTTTCGTCCAGGTCGATGCCTATCGCACCGATGCGGAAAAGGCGGTGTTCGAGGATTGGATGCTGACGGCCAAGACGTTCGGCCGGCCCCAAGACTGGCGCGAATTGTTCCGTGAGGCCGGCTACAGGGGTGATTACTATTGGACCATCCTGGAACTCGACCCCGAACAGACCCCCACCGGGTGAGGGCGGGGGCATAGCGATCCTTGCCATGAAAAGCAAAACCGATAGGGCGTATTGGGACTGGTTGTGGACCCAAGGCGCAATGCCGAGACCTGTCGATCCGGCGGCGGGTGGGCTTCGCAACCATCTGCGCCAGGTGTTTCATCGTTTCTTCGTTGCAACCCTTGGCCCCCAAA
>JAZFWG010000140.1:0-20799 GCA_036448135.1 Alphaproteobacteria bacterium | reverse complement strand
TGGCCTCCGGTGCCGTATCCTGTTCCCAGGATCAACGGTCCCTGCGCCTGGATATCTTCCTCGAGTTGCCGGGTCAAGGCGGCATAGAGGTCCCGAACCGAGATCATACCGATCACCCGGTGGTGTGCGGCGGGGTCACGCGGATCGATGTGATCTGGTTGCGGTGGCGTTGCAGGATCTCGAAACGGAAATCGTGGAACACGAAGACCTGTCCCACGTCCGGGATCTGGCGGGACTCATGGATGACGAGACCGGCGATGGTGGCCGCGTCCTCGTCCGGCAACTGCCAGTCGAACTCGCGGTTGAGATCGCGAATGGTGATGGTGCCGTCGACAATGGCGGAGCCGTCGTTTTGCCAGCGTATGCCGTGGGTGGCGATGTCATGCTCATCGGAAATGTCGCCGACGATCTCCTCGAGAATATCCTCCAGGGTGACGATACCCATGAAGGTGCCGTATTCATCGACGACGATGGCGAAATGCTCGCGGCGGTGGCGGAAGGCTTGCAACTGATCGAGGAGATGGGTGGATTCGGGAATGAACCAGGGCGGTGACGCCAGAGCCACCGGATCGATAGTTTGCTGGTCCTGACGGGATTGCATGGCCTTGAGCAACGCCTTGGCGTGGAGAACGCCGATGATGTTTTCCGACTTGTCGCGCCACAGCGGAATGCGCGTGTAGGAACTGTCCACGATCTGCTGGACGATGTCCTTGCTAGGCGTGGAGACATCGACCATGGCGACATTGTTGCGGTGCACCATGATCTCGCCGACATCGACATCGGCGAGATCTAGGATGGAACTGAGCATGACGCGTTCCTGCTCGATCGCCGGCTCCTCGCGGCTATGGAGGTCAATGGCGCCGCGCAACATTTCGGCGGCCGAGGTCAACCCCTGGCGGGCCGAGATATCAATGCCGAACAGCCGGAGTAGAGCCCGCACCGAAACTTGCAGAATTCGGGCCACCGGCGATAACACGATGACTAAAATTCGCAGCACCGGCGCGATCGCCAGCGATACCCGGTCGGCATTCTGAATGGCATAGGTTTTGGGAAGCACCTCGGCGAAGGCGACGACAATGACCGTCATGATGATGGTGGCGTAAACCACGCCGGCCTCGCCGAACATGCCAATGAGAACGCTGGTGGCCAACACCGAGGCCAGGATATTGACCAGGTTGTTGCCGACCAGGATCGACCCGATCAGGCCTTCCTTGTCCTCACAGAGCTGGTTGACGAGGCTGGCGCGCCAGTTGCCCTTGCGCTCGAGTTGGTGGATCAGCGACCGCGAGGCTGCGGTAAGGGCGGTCTCCGAGCCGGAAAAGAATGCCGAAAGCACCAACAGCACAACGATGGAGCCGATGGCGATCAAGAGAGTGGAGACAGAGGCCGTGCTTTCCATTTTCAAACCTGAGTTAAGGAGCCTTGGGTGAGGGGCAATGGCCGGGGTGGCCGTACGCCTAAGCCGTCAAGCCGCCCATACGGTATCGAGAAAGTCTTCGACCGACTTAACTTCCACATCATGGCTGATGAAAGCCTGGCCGATACCGCTGACGAGAACGAATATGATCTTGCCGTCCCGCACTTTCTTGTCGTGATGCATGTGGTCGATCAGCCTTTGTGCGTTCCAGTCGTTTGCGTCCATGACCGATGCCAGCGTCGGCAGGCCCAACGAACGGAAATGGCCGTGAACGCGCTCGGCATCCGCGGCGGGACACAGGCCAAGCTGCACCGACAAATCGAACGCGAGACCGGTGCCGATGGCCACGGCTTCGCCATGGAGAAGCTTCTCTCCGAATCCGGTTTCCGCCTCCAGCGCGTGGCCGAAGGTATGGCCCAGATTCAACAACGCCCGCGGTCCGGTTTCCCGCTCGTCGGCAGAGACGATGCCGGCCTTCGCCTTGCAGCTGGTCACGACCGCTTCGAGGCGTTGGGCGTGATCCCCCTTGCACAAGGTATCGGCGTGGTCTTCAAGCCAATGGAAGAAACCGGGATCACTAATCAAGCCGTACTTTACCACCTCGGCGTAGCCGGCTAGGAACTCCCGTGGCGGCAGCGTGTCCAGGGTATCGATGTCCGCCAGCACCATGCGCGGTTGGTGAAATGCGCCCACCAGGTTCTTGCCGTGGCGGGTGTTGATCCCGGTCTTGCCGCCGACCGAGCTGTCGACCTGGGCCAAGAGGGTGGTGGGGATTTGCACGAAATCGATGCCGCGCAGAAGGATCGACGCGGCGAAGCCGGTGAGGTCGCCGACCACCCCGCCGCCAAGGGCGATAAGGGTCGTTTGCCGTTCCACCCCGGCGTCCAGAAGCTCCTCGATGAGGCGTTGTAGCGCGGGGAACTCCTTGGCCTGCTCGCCCGGCGCGATGGTGATGGTTTGAATGTCGATGCCGGCGCCGTTCAAGGCCGCCTCGAGCGGTGCCAGATAATGTTTCGCGACGGTGGTATCGGTGATGATGATAGCGCGTTTCTGGCGCAACAACGGTGCCAGATGTTCACCCGCCGCCGCCAGCATTCCCGACCCGGCGCGGATCTCGTAACTGCGTTCACCCAGATCGACGGTGACGGATACGTGGCTATCCATGGTTAGGGTGCGTATTCATAAAGGTTTGCGGCGCCAATGTTGATCACGACACCAACTGGTCCTGGCCCTTGCCCTTATTGGCCGTGTCCAGGATCTCTTTCAAGGCCTTGATCACGCGGTCGACGATCACCTTCGGTGGCCTGGTGTCGGAATCGACCACCACGTCGGCTTTGGCGTAGATGGGATGACGCGTCTTCATCAGTCTCTCGAGGATGTCCCGCGGTTCACCGTTCTTGAGCAGCGGCCGGTTAAGGCGCCGTGATATCCGTTGCACCAGCAAATCCAAATCGGCGCGCAGCCACACCGAGATCGCCCGCTCCCGAATCTTGGCGTGGGTTTGCTTGTCCATGATCGCCCCGCCGCCGGTGGCAAGAACATGCACCGGGCCATCCAGGATCCTGGCAATGACCCGGCGTTCGCCGTCACGGAACGCGGTCTCGCCATGGCGCTCGAAGATTTCGTCGATGCTGCATTGCGCCGCTGCTTCGATCTCCTCGTCGGCGTCGATGAAGTCGAGTCCAAGACGCTGGGCCAGCAGGCGGCCGATGCAGCTTTTGCCGGCCCCCATGAGGCCGACCAGCACGATAGTCTTGGGTACCGGGATTGGGAGTGGTGAAGTCATATCTGAGGCGGAATCCGGTCAAACCTGACGTACGGATTGTTGCAAGGAAACAAATGAGCGGTTAATTTGCCCGACGGTCATGCTATCACATACGCCATGGCGTGTCGTGGCCGGGTGGTGTGGCCTTGGTTTCCGGTCGAATTCCACGCCTTTCCCGGACTGGGACCGCCGGAAGTCGTAGGTCGGGATAGCGCGATATGCACCTTAATTTATCGGGCAAAATTTTTATGAGCAAATTGTCCCGTGTTCTCTTGGTCCTTCTCGTCTCCTGTTTGGCGGGCGGGATTCTTTTCCTAGCCATGTGGGAAATCCCGCCACCTTCAGCCCCCGTGGAGAAGGTCATTTCCAATGACAAGGTTTTCCGTTAGCGCACGCGCACCAGGCGCGGTTCCATTGGGGCTGGTTTGGTCGGCGCTGATCTGGACCATGGTGATCTGGCCCGGTGCCATGACCGGCGCCGTGGCGCGGCACAATCCACCGGCCAGCCTTTCCGGGCCGACCGAGTTTGCCCCGCCGAAAAAGCTCTCACCCGCGATTGAAACCGCGCCCTTGCCCAGTCCCGGGCCCAGTCCCGGGCCTAGCCCCGGATCCGCTCCCGGGCCCAAATTAGCTCCCAGTTTGGATCCAACACAGCTACTCACCACCCCGCAACCCGAGCCCGGCACCATGGGCCGTGGCAAGGGTGGCGGCGCCATCAGGATCGATGAACTCGAGGCGATCGATGCGGATTCCGTGGGTCTTCTCGACGCCGATCAGGGTGGATTCGGAACCAACATGTGGCAAGGGACGCGCCGGTCCCTGATAGAACGGTTGCTGCCGAAGATTCCGGCTCCGCTGTCTTCGCCGGTCATCCGCGACCTTGCCCTCAGGCTCCTGTTGTCCAGCGCCACGGCGCCGGGCGCCGATGCCGGCAGCGGCCGGGCCAGGCTCAGTCTGGTCGCGTTGCGGGCGCACAAGCTGGCGGCTTTGGGCGATATCGGCGCGGTTTCCAGTTTGCTGAAGTTGGCGTCGGCGCAGCTCGACGATGAGGTCATGGCCCGGGTCCAGAGCGATGCCGCCTTTCTCGGCAATGACAATTCCGGCGCTTGCACGCAGATACGCGGTCTTATCCGCCAGTTTCAGGGCCCCTATTGGCAGAAAGGCCTGGTCTTCTGCCAGGCGCTTGCGGGTCAACACGCCGTGGCGGCGCTGGGCGCGGATTTGTTGCGCGAGCAGGGCCACCAGGACGACCAGGCGTTCTTCATCCTCCTCAAGTCCCTGGTCGGCGACAAAAGCGCGGTGGTGGGAAATCTGACGAATCCGACGCCCCTGCATTTGGCCATGATGCGGGCGGCGCGGCAGCAATTGCCGGTTGATGTCGTAACTTCGAAGAATGCCGCGATACTGAGAACGGTTGCTCTCAGTCCCAACGCCAGCATGGATGTGCGCTTGGCCGCCGCCGAGCAGGCCGAGGCCATAGGCGCGTTGGAAACCAAGGCCTTGGCCAAGCTTTATGCCAGCATCAATTTCACCCCGGAGCAACTCTCCAATGCCTTGAGCGGCGCCGAATCCGACACCAGTGCCCGCGGGCGCTCGTTGCTTTACAACGCCACCCATATCGTCACCGCGCCGTTGGCACGGGCCGAGATCCTGCAGAAGGCCTGGACCCTGGCGGCGAAGAGCCAAAATTACGGCACCTCGGTACGTATTCACTTGCCGGTTCTGCTCGAGATCGAACCGGCACCGGAGCTTGCCTGGTTTGCCATCCCCGCGGCGCGCGCGCTGTTGGCCACAGGCCGTACCAGCGAGGCGGCGGTGTGGCTGGGGCTTTCCCCCGACAAGGTCAGCGAGGATGACGCCAACCAACGGCGCGGCCTTGGACTGCTGGTGCGGCTCGGCAATCTCGAAGACACCCAACCCTGGGACGCGGCGGTCCTGAAAACATGGTGGCAGTCCCAGAACAAGGCCGGTGCCGGTCCGGCGCGCCGGCGCGCGGCGGTGCTTTTCACGATTTTGGAGGCATTCGACCAGTCCCTCGATCCAGCGCTTTGGGAGCCTTTGTTCGAGGGGCCACGAAGCGAGACCATGACCATGCCGGCGCCGGCGCTACTTCATGGCTTGGGGCGCGCGGCGGCCGCGGGCCGGATCGGAGAGACCGTGCTGTTGACATTGTTGTCGCTGGGCGAGGGGGACCTCTCTCAAGCCTCTCCCTCGGTCCTCGGCGCCGCCATAAGGGCGCTGCGCCTTGTCGCGCTCGAAAAAGAAGCCCGGGCGCTGGCCTTGGAGGCCGCCTTCGGCGCCGGCATTTAGGGTGTGTATTCATAAAGGATTGCGGCGCTAACAGCGTATGGGTGCAATAGAAGACTTCGGAACCGGATTGCGTCACGTCGAGGCCTTCCTCGAAATGTTGATGGCGGAGCGCGGCGCCGCCCAAAATACCTACCAAGCCTACCGCCACGACCTCGCGCACTTCGCCGCTCACCTGGCGGCGGCAAAAGGCGCCATCGAGGCGGCCGACGCCACCCAGATACGGTCCTATCTCAGCCATCTCGCGAGGATGGGCATTTCCGCCGGCACCGCGGCCCGGCGGCTGTCATCGCTCCGCCAATTCTATGGTTTTCTCGCCGCCGAGGGCATCCGCGCTGACGATCCCACCGCCGATATAGATTCCCCGCGCCGCGGCCGCGTGTTGCCCAAAATTCTCAGCGAAGCCGACGTCGAGATGCTGTTTGCCGCCGCCGCCCGGAAGCCCGGATCGCAGGGCGTGCGTCTCCGGGCCCTGTTGGAGACGCTGTACGCCACCGGGCTCAGGGTTTCCGAGCTGGTGACGCTGCCGCTCTCCGCGATCCTCGGCGAACCGGGTCTGTTGCTGGTCCGCGGCAAGGGTGACAAGGAGCGCGTGGTGCCGCTGTCCGATCCGGCGATCAAGGCGCTCGAGGCCTACCTTGCGGTGCGACGCGGCTTTGTGACCACGGACACCGAGGTGAATTGGCTGTTCCCATCACGCGGCAAAAGTGGCTGGTTGTCGCGCCAGCGGTTCGCAAAAATGCTGAAGGAACTGGCCCTGGAAGCCGGCATCGATCCGACGCGGGTCTCGCCCCACGTGTTGCGTCACGCCTTCGCCAGCCATCTTCTCGCCCATGGCGCCGATTTGCGCGCCGTCCAACAGATGCTGGGCCATGCCGACATCTCGACGACACAGATTTACACCCATGTGCTCGATGCCCGCCTCAAGTCGCTGGTGGAAACCCACCACCCCTTGGCGCAGCCGGTCCTGGGCCTGCGCCCGGCGCGCCGCGACGACACCTGAGTGGCCATTCCGCCCTGGCAAGGGATGGGTACTTGGGGCAGGTTGGGCGCTACATTGACATTTATTGCCCAGGCGGGCATGTATCCGGACCCGGGCCAAGGCAATGGATCGCGGTTTCGGACACGCCCGGATAGAGGGAGAGCCATGAGTTTCAGGATCACCGAGCCGGCCACGCCACGGCTCAACCGCAGCCAATTGGCGGTTCCTGGAATCCGGCCGGAATTGTTCGAAAAGGCGGCGGCATCGGATGCCGACGTGGTCTTTCTCGATCTCGAAGACGCGGTGGCGCCCGACGACAAGGAAAAGGCGCGCCACAACGTCATCGAGGGGCTCAACGATGTCGATTGGGGCGCCAAGGTGGTTTCCGTGCGCATCAACGGCCTCGATACCCCCTACATGTACCGCGACGTGATCGAAGTGGTGGAGCAGGCGGGCGAGCGGCTCGATCTGATCATGATCCCCAAGGCCGGCACCGCCAGCGATATTTACGCCGTCGATGTTCTGGTCACCCAGATCGAGATGGCCCGGGGCTATGAGCGCGGGGACCCGCGCGCCATCGGCTTCGAAATCCTGATCGAATCGGCCGAGGGCATGATCAACATCAACGACATCGCCGCGGCCAGCCGGCGCAACGAATCCCTTCACTTCGGGCCCGGCGACTATGCCGCCTCGATCAAGGCCAGGACCACCACCATGGGCGGCGCCAATGCCGATTACGGCATCCTGGCCGATGCGGACGAGGCCGGCCACCGGTCCTTCCATCCTGGCGACATGTGGCATTACCCGCTCTCACGGTTGGTCATCGCGGCGCGCGCAAATGGTCTCAGGCCGGTGGATGGGCCGTTGGGGGATTTCTCCGACCAGGACGGTTTCATCGCCGCGGCAAAGCGCTCCGCCGCTCTCGGCTGCGAAGGCAAGTGGGCGATTCATCCGAGCCAGGTGCCCCTGGCCAACCAGGTGTTCACGCCGGCCGCCGATGAGTTGGATCAGGCCAAGCGCATAATCTGTGCCATGGCCGAGGCCGAGCGCGAAGGCAAGGGGGCGGTGGCCCTCGACGGACGCATGATCGACATCGCCTCGATCAAGCAGGCCCAAGTGATGGTCCGCAAGGCGGAGATGATTGCCGCCCGCGGCAAGGTCTAACCGAAGTTCCGCGCGGGAGCCACGTTCGATGCCGACATTCCTCGATTTTGAAAAACCGATCGCCGAGCTCGAAGGTCAGATCGAGGAACTGCGCCATCAGGAGGACACCGGCGATCTCAACGTCGCCGAAGAGGTCTCCAAACTTCAAAACCGTGCCGACAGATTGCTGCGCCAGACCTACGCCAAGCTGGCGGCGTGGCAGAAGGTGCAGGTGGCGCGCCATCCCGACCGTCCCCACTGCCTCGACTATGTGGACAAGCTGATCGAAGACTTCACCCTGCTCGCCGGCGACCGTTTCTTCGCCGAGGACGCGGCCATCGTCGGCGGCCTCGGCCGTTTCCGCGGCTATTCGGTGATGGTGATCGGCACCGAGAAAGGCAGCGACACCGATTCACGATTGCGCCGCAATTTCGGCATGGCGCGGCCCGAGGGCTACCGCAAGGCCCAGCGCCTGATGAAGCTTGCCGAACAATTCCACATTCCGGTCATCACCCTGGTCGATACCGCCGGTGCCTATCCCGGCCTCGGCGCCGAAGAGCGTGGCCAGGCCGAGGCGATCGCGCGGTCGATCGAAACCTGCGTTTCGATCCGGGTCCCCCTGATCAGCGCGATCATCGGCGAAGGTGGCTCGGGCGGCGCCATCGCCCTTGCCACCGCCGACAAGGTGCTGATGCTGGAACATGCGATCTATTCGGTGATTTCCCCGGAAGGCTGCGCCTCGATCCTGTGGCGCAACGGCGATCAGGCCCAGACCGCCTCGGAAGCGCTCAAGCTCACGGCCAAGAATCTTATGGAACTGGGCCTCATTGACGAGATTGTTCCCGAACCCGTCGGTGGCGCCAACCGCGACCGCGACCAGGCCATCGCCACCCTCGGGGATGCCTTGGAAAAGACCCTCAAGGAACTCATTGCCGTCGATGGCGAGGTGCTGCGCGCGCGCCGCCGTGAGAAGTTCATGAATATGGGAACCAAAAGCCTAGGCTGAGATTGCCCTGGGATGAGATTTCCCTGGGATGAGATTACGGGGACGCCAGACCCTAGGCCAGTTTGCCGTGGCAGTGCTTGTATTTGCGCCCGGCACCGCACGGGCAGGGCGCGTTGCGGGGGACCTTGCCCCAGGTTTGGGGGTCGTTGGCGTCGAACTCCTCGGCCTTGGCATAGCGCACCGTCATTGGCATCGGCGCCATGTCTTCTTCGCCGTCGGCGCCGGCTCCGACCAATGCTGGGTCCTCGCGGGTTTCGTGCATGATCTGTCGGCGTTCGCGAATCTCGGCCTCCTCGGGGGTCTCGAAACTCAACTCCACATGGCATAGCACCATGGTCACGTTCTCGCGCACCCGTTCGAGCAGATCCTCGAACATGGAGAAGGCCTCGGTCTTGTATTCGTTGAGGGGATCGCGCTGGCCTAAGGCGCGCAGATTGATGCCTTGGCGCAGATGGTCGAGGCTGAGCAAATGGTCTTTCCAGGTCTGGTCCAGCAGATCCAACAGCAAGCTCTTCTCCACCTCGCGCATGACTTGCGGCGTATAGGCCGCGACCTTTTCCGCCATCTTGCGGTTGGCCATGTCGATCAAGCGCTCGCGGATTTCCTCGTCGGCGATGCCTTCTTCCTTGGCCCAATCCGCGACCGGAACGTCGAGGCCGAGGATGCGCAGGGTTTCCTCGTGTAGCAATGAGGTATCCCACTGTTCGGGATAGGCCTTCTCGGGGATGGCCTGGGCGACAAGCTTTTCAATCGTCGCCTCGCGCATATCGGAGACCGTCTCCGAGACGTCCTCGATGCTCATCAGCTCGATGCGCTCTTTGTAGATGACCTTGCGCTGGTCGTTCATGACGTCATCGAACTTCAAGAGGTTCTTGCGGATGTCGAAGTTGTGGGCTTCGACCTTCTCCTGGACTTTTTCCAGGGCCTTGTTGATCCAGGGATGGACGATGGCCTCGCCCTCATCGAGGCCCAGCTTCTGCAACATGCCGTCCATGCGCTCGGAGCCGAAGATGCGCATGAGGTCGTCCTCGAGCGACAGGAAGAACTTGGATGCCCCCGGGTCGCCCTGGCGGCCCGAGCGGCCACGCAACTGGTTGTCGATGCGACGGCTCTCATGGCGTTCGGAGCCGATGATGAAACAGCCGCCGGCTTCGATCACCACTTCCTTGGCGGCTTCGACCTCGTCCACGATCCCGGCCTTCTTGCGCTCCCGTTCGGCTTCGTCCTTGATGCCGTCGAGTTCGGTCTTGACGCGCATGTCGATATTGCCGCCGAGCTGGATGTCGGTGCCGCGGCCGGCCATGTTGGTGGCGATGGTGACGGCGCCGATCTGGCCGGCCTGGGAGATGATGCCGGCTTCCTGCTCGTGATAACGGGCATTGAGGACATTGTGGGGAATCTTGCGCTTCTTCAACAGGGCGGAAAGATGCTCGGACTTTTCGATGCTGACCGTGCCCACCAGCACCGGCTGTTTGCGGCCGTGGCATTCGCTGATCTGGTCGAGGATGGCCTCGTATTTCTCGGCGGCGGTGCGGTAGACCTCGTCGTCGTGATCGAGGCGGATGCAGGGCAGGTTGGTGTCCGCCAACACCACTTCGAGCTTGTAGATGTTCTCGAATTCCACCGCCTCGGTCATCGCCGTGCCGGTCATGCCGGCGAGCTTGGGGTAGAGCCGGAAATAGTTTTGGAAGGTGATCGAGGCCAGGGTCTGGTTCTCATTTTCGATGGTGACGTTTTCCTTGGCCTCGAGGGCCTGGTGCAGGCCCTCGGAATAGCGCCGCCCTTCCATCATGCGTCCGGTGAATTCATCGACGATGATGACCTTGTCGTCCTTGACGATGTAATCGGTGTCGCGGGCGAACAGCTTGTGGGCGCGAAGCGCCTGGTTGACGTAATGAACCAGGGTGACGTTATCGAAATCGTAGAGCCCGCCGGACTTGAGCAATCCGGCCTCGCGCAACAACTCTTCCATCTTCACCGAGCCGGTCTCGGTATAGGATACCGCCTTGGCCTTTTCGTCTTTTTCGTAATGTTCGGGTCCGAGGGCGGGAATCAGCCTATCGACGTCGTGATAGAGATTGGATGAATCTTCCGCCGGGCCGGAGATGATGAGCGGCGTGCGCGCTTCGTCGATGAGGATCGAATCCACCTCGTCGACGATGCCGTAGTTGAAAGGCCGTTGCACCATGTCATCGAGCCGGAACTTCATGTTGTCGCGCAGATAATCGAAGCCGAACTCGTTGTTGGTGCCATAGGTGACATCGGCGCCATAGGCGTCGCGGCGCTCGTCGTCATCGAGGCCATGGGTGATGCATCCAACACGCAGGCCCAGGAACTGGTAAATCTGTCCCATCCATTCGGCATCGCGCTGGGCCAGGTAATCATTGACCGTGATCACATGGACGCCCTTGCTCTCGAGGGCGTTGAGATAGACCGAAAGCGTCGCCACCAGGGTCTTGCCCTCACCGGTGGCCATTTCGGCGATCATGCCCTGATGCAGGATCATGCCGCCCATGAGCTGGACGTCGAAATGCCGTTGGCCCAGGGTGCGCTTGGCGGCCTCGCGCACGGTGGCGAAGGCCTCGGGCAGGATGTCATCAAATGTCTCGCCATCGGCCAAGCGCTGGCGGAACTGCTCTGTCCGGGCCCGCAGCTCATCGTCGGTGAGCTGCTCGAGCTCGGGCTCGAACTCGTTGATGAGCACGACCGATGGTTCCAGACGCCTGAGATGACGCTCGTTGGCGGTGCCGAAAAACCTCTTTGCAAGGGCGCCGATCATGAAAAATCCTCGAAGATGCAACTATATCCGGGAAATACGGACCCGGCTCACGCCCCTGAGAGATAGTTGCCCGCTGCGCCCGTGTCAACGCCGCGCTACGGACGCCCTGAAGCCCGGGGGGCAAGCCTCCATGCACCCGCCACAGCCGCGCTTGTGCTTGCCTCCAGGATATGCCATATGCCCGCGGGGGTGGGGCCCAATTGATCAAGGAGCTTGCTATGAGGATCCGGGCGGTTGTTTCAGCCATCGCCGCGATTGTGCTGGCGGTCTCGGTTTCGCCCTCATTCGCCCGTCAATTGGCCCAGAATAAAGCTGCCGAGACGGCTCCGGTCAAATCCACCGGGGGGATCATTGTCGCCACCATCAATGGTGCGCCGATCCACAGTTCGGACATCGACCGTGCCCGCGAGTCCCTGCCGCCCCAGTACAAGAAGTTGCCCATGAAGGTGATCTATAAGACCCTGCTCAAACAGGTCATCGACCGCAAGCTCATCGCCTCCGAGGCCCGGAGCGCCGGCCTTGACAAGGATCCAGAATTCCTCGGCCGTTTGGCCGCTCTCGAAGAGCGGCTGATGCAGGATATGTTTCTGTCGCGCCGGTTCGCCGCCGTGATCACCAAGGAAAAGCTGCGCCAGCGCCATGGCAGCACCCTAAGCAAGGCGGCCGGCGAGAAGGAAGTCCGCGCCCGCCATATTCTCGTCCGCAGTGAGAAGGAAGCCACCGCCCTGATCGCCGAGCTCAACAAGGGCGCCGATTTCGCCGCGACCGCGAAGCGGAAATCAACCGGACCGTCAAAGACCAAGGGTGGTGATCTCGGCTTTTTCAAGCGCGGCGCCATGGTCAAGCCCTTCTCTGCCGCCGCTTTCCGCCTCAAAAAAGGCGAAATCACCCAGAAACCGGTCAAGACCCGGTTCGGCTGGCATATCATCAAGGTCGAGGATATCCGCCAGGCCGCGGCGCCAAGCTTCGAGAAACGAGAACCACAGTTGCGCCGCGAAATGTCGAAGGAGATATTCGAATCCGAAGCCAAGCGGCTGCGCAAGAAAGCCAGCATCGAGCGTTTCAATCTGGATGGTTCGCCTTTGACCGCGCACAAGTGAGGGCGCCCGCTTGGCCCCCGCCGTGCCATCACCCGATCCCGGACCGGATTTCCGGCCCCGATTCCCGATCTAGCCCATGATTGCCGTGACTCAATGAATAAGAAATCCCCACTGGCGCCCGACCGTTTCCCGACATTGCCCCTGGTGGCCGGCGTCACCATCGGTGCCGCCAGCGTCGGCATCCGCGAGCAAGACGTGAGCGATCTCATGCTCGCGGAATTGGAACCGGGAACGGCGGTGGCGGGTGTGTTCACGCGCTCGACCACCGCTTCGGCGCCGGTTGAATGGTGCCGAAGCGCGCTCAGGGGCCACCGCATCCGCGCCCTGGTGGCCAATTCCGGCAATGCCAATGCCTTCACCGGCAAGGCCGGCCTGGCTTCCGTCAAACGCACCGCGGCGGCGGCGGCGAAGCTGTTCCACTGTTCGCCCAAGCAGATCTTCATCGCATCGACCGGGGTGATCGGCGAGCCGCTGGAGGTTTCAAAGATCACCAAGGCCTTGCCCGGTCTCGCCAACCAGGGGCTAAGGCCCGATGGTTGGCAGGACGCCGCCCAGGCTATCATGACCACCGATACCTTCCCCAAGGGCGCGGCGCGGACGGCAACCATCGCCGGCGAGACCGTCACCATCGCCGGCATCGCCAAGGGCTCGGGCATGATCATGCCCGACATGGCGACCCTGCTCGCCTTCGTCTTCACCGACGCCTCGATCCCGGCAACCGTGTTGCAGAAATTGCTGGTCGAAGCCAACCAGGGCTCGTTCAACGCCATCACCGTCGATAGCGACACCTCGACCAGCGACACCGTCCTTATGTGCGCCACCGGCAAAGGAGCCCGGCACCGCAAGGTAACGGGCGCCGGCGGCCAGACTTTGCGGGATTTCCGCGCCAAGCTCGCCGAGGTCATGGTGGATCTCGCCCACCAGATCGTGCGCGACGGCGAAGGCGCGACCAAGTTCATCACCGTCACCGTCACCGGCGCCGCGACCAAGCTCTCGGCTCACGCCATCGCCATGTCCATCGCCAATTCGCCCCTGGTCAAGACCGCGATCGCCGGCGGTGACGCCAATTGGGGCCGCATCGTCATGGCTGTCGGCAAGTCCGGCGAGCGCGCCAACCGCGACCGTCTCCGCATCCGCATCGGCGGCATCAAGATCACCGAGGGCGGCAAGGCCCGCAAGGGCTATGACGAGGCCCCGGTGGCGCGCCACATGCAAGGACGCGAGATCTCCATCGAGGTCGATGTCGGCGTCAAGACGGGCCCCAAGGGCGGGCGCGCGACGGTGTGGACCTGCGACCTCACCCATGGCTATATCTCGATCAATGCCGACTACCGAAGCTGATCATCCCGAAGCCGTGGCCGACGGGGCGGCGTCGCATCCGGAGGTGCCCATGGTGCTGGTCGCCGCGGTGGCCTTGATCGATGCCGATGGCCGGGTGCTGTTGGCGCGCCGGCCCGAGGGCAAGTCCATGGCCGGGCTGTGGGAATTCCCCGGCGGCAAGGTCAAGGCTGGCGAGACCCCCGAGGCGGCGCTGACGCGCGAGATCAAAGAGGAGTTGGGCGTCGATCTGTGCGAGGGCTGTCTTTCCCCCTTCAGCTTCGCCTCACACCGCTATCCGGACTTCCACCTTCTGATGCCGCTCTATCTGTGCCGGAAGTGGGACGGCATCCCGGCGCCGCGCGAGGGCCAGGAACTCAAATGGCTACGGCCCAACCGGATGGCCGGCGTGCCCATGCCCCCCGCCGATGCTCCCCTGGTGGCGATGCTGCGGGACCATCTTTAGGCTTGGCCGTAACCCCTATTTCCCTTTTGAGACTTTCCAGGGCTATGAGGGCCAGGGCTATGAAGGACGTAGCCGTCACCGTGGTCTGGTCTTATCACCTGCCGGCTGTTCAGGGGCATCGAGCGCGTCGGCAAGACGTTTGCTGGCGCTTCCCGGCGCCAGGGGCTTGGGCTGGCTGGGGTGCGGCGCCCAGGCCGCGAGATAGATGACCTCGAAGGTCGCCGGGATGCGGCCATCCTTCGCGGCGTGATGGCGCTGATAGGCCGCCGCCGCTTCCATCAGGGTGGCGCGGCGGCTGAACCCCTGGCGGCGGGTGCGGACCGCGTTGCTTTCGCCCATGCCGCGGAGCTCGTGCATCAGCGCCAGCGCGCCTTCATAGGTGACGGTAATGGTGTCGCAGTCGGCGACGGGAAGGGCGAAGCCCGCGCGCTGCAGCAGGTCTCCGGCATCGCGCACCCCGGCGAAGGGCGAGATGCGGGGGCTGGCGCCGCCCTCGCAGGCAAGTTCCGCCTCCATCAGTGCGCCGCGGAGTTCGTGCAAGGTCGCGCCGCCCAGCATGGCGCCGAGAAACAACCCGTCGGGTTTGAGGACACGGCGGATCTGCACCAATGTCCCCGGCAGGTCGTTGACCCAATGGAGAGAGAGATTGCTCAGCACCAAATCGAAACTGCCGTCGGCGAAGGGAAGCCGTTCTTCGTCGGCGGCAAGAACGTGGGCGGATGCGCCATTGGCGTCCCGGGCGCGCCCCACCATGGCCGGTGAAAGATCGCATTGCACCAGGGTGGTGAGGCCCCGCCGTCCGGCGATCAATTGGCCGAGCTCGCCGCCGTGGCAGCCGAGATCGAGGACCGTGGGAAAATCGCGCTTGACGTCGTCGAGGCGGTCCACCAGCCGCGCTGCGACCTCGCGGAGTAGGAAATCGTGATCATCAAGACGCCGGGCCGCGCGGCAGCGGTGGCTGCGGTGCGCCCTGCGGTCGAACGGCTCACCCCTTGCGCTTTCACGATCAGACATGATTGCTATATGGCATGTTCGGACCGGTGGCGGAAGGGGCCGGTGGCGCGCCTGCGGTAATGATTTTCCCTCAGTGATTGACAGCTTCGGGTGGGCACGTTCAGATAGCGTCCGTGTATGGGCAATCCCATTTCATCGACCAAGGCAGACGGGTTTCGCGCGCGCTTGGCGCGGGTCTCGACGTCTTGTTGCCGCCCCAATGTCTGGGTTGCGCGCGCATGGTCCATGAACCGGGGACCCTGTGCGCCAGCTGTTGGGAGCACATCGATTTTCTCGGCCAGCCCCTGTGTCATGCCTGCGGCATGCCGTTTGAATTCGACCATGGCGCGGAGACCCTGTGCGCTGTCTGCGCCCGCGAACGGCCGGTGTTCGGGCGCGCCCGCGCGGTGATGCGCTATAACGAGCACAGCCGCGACCTCATCTTAGGCTTCAAGCATGCCGACCGCACCTTCGCCGCCCCGGCCTTCGCCCGCTGGATGGTCCGCGCCGCCTCCGGGCTGATCAAAGATGCGGATTTGGTGGTGCCGGTGCCGTTGCACCGCTTGCGGCTTTGGCGCCGGCGCTACAACCAGTCGGCGCTGCTGACCCTGATCATCGCCAAGCTCGCGGGGAAACCAGCCGTGCCCGATCTTTTGGTGCGCAAGCGCGCGACCCCGTCACAGGGACGCCTCAGTGCTCCCCAGCGCCGTGCCAACGTGCGCGGCGCCTTCGCGGTGCGCGCGCAGCGGCGGGACTTGCTGGCCGACAAACGGGTGTTGCTGGTGGACGATGTGATGACCACCGGGGCGACGGTGTCGGCCTCGGCGCGGGTGCTTCTGCGCGCCGGCGCCGCCGCGGTCGATGTGGTCACCCTGGCGCGGGTGGTCCGCCCGGTGTCTGCTGGGTATTGACCGAAAGGACGGCAAACATGACCGATCAAGCCATTGAAAACGGCATCGACGGCGGCAAGGCGGCGGGGCCCCGGTTCGATGATGGTTTCCGCCACAAGCTCGATGAATTGCTGGTGTGGCGCCGCGATGTCCGCCGATTTTCGCCACGTCCGGTGCCCCGGGATATGGTCGATGCCCTGATCAAGACCGCCTGTTTGTCGCCTTCGGTGGGCAACTCCCAGCCCTGGCGCTTCGTCACCGTCGACGACCCTGGCCGCCGGTCGCGGGTGTTCGACAACTTCCGCGACAGCAACGATCAGGCCGCACGCCGCTATGGCGGCGCCAGGCAAGAGGCCTACCGGGGTCTCAAGCTTTCCGGCCTCGATGACGCCCCGGTGCAGCTTGCGGTGTTCGCCGACACCTTGACGCGGCGGGGGTCGGGCCTCGGCCGTGGCACCATGCCGGAGATGCTGGAATATTCGGTGGTCTCCGCCATCACCACCATGTGGCTGGTGGGCCGCGCCATGGGCCTCGGCCTGGGATGGGTCTCGATCCTCGATCCCTTACGCCTCAAACGCGATCTCGATGTGCCCGAGAGCTGGCGGTTGGTGGCCTATCTGTGCCTGGGCTATCCCGCCGAGGAGCATGACCTGCCCGAGCTGGTGCGTGCCGGTTGGCAGGGCCGCACGCCGTGGCGCAAACTGGTGCTCCGGCGCTAGCCTTTCCTCGTTGTCATACCTATATTTCAGGGGCCGTGAATAAGGAGGCCCAAAGCCGTAATGACCAAGGTCGAGATCTACACCACCATGTTCTGCCCCTTTTGCCATATGGCGAAGGCGTTGCTGCGCGAAAAGGGCATCGATTTCGCCGAGATCGACGTCACCATGAAACCGGCCGAGCGCCAGGACATGGCTGTCCGCGCCGAGGGGCGGTGGACGGTGCCGCAAATCTTCATCGCCGGCGAGGGCATCGGCGGCTGTGAAGAGCTGTCGGCGCTGATCCAGGAGGGTAAGTTCGACCGCATGATGGGGCTGGCCGAAGGATGAGCAGCTTCACCGTCGCCTGTGTTCAGACCAATTCGGGCCGCGAAATCGAGCCCAATATCGAGGCAGTCTCCAAGCTGGTGCGCGACGCGCGGGCCCAGGGCGCAGACCTCGTCACCATGCCGGAGAACGTCACCATGCTCGAGCCCAAGGGGCGGTTGCTCCGGCAAAAGGCCTCACCGGTGGATACCGACGGCAACGGCCATCCGGCGCTCGATGCCTTCCGCGAGCTCGCCGCCGAGACCGGGGCGTGGCTCTTGGTGGGATCGCTGATGGTGAAGCTCGCCGGCGACGGCGACATGGTCGCCAACCGTTCCTACCTGTTGGATGACAAGGGCGCTATCAAGGCCTGGTACGACAAGATCCACATGTTCGATGTCGATCTCGGCGGCGGCGAATCCTACCGGGAATCGGCGGTGTATGAGCCTGGCGGCCGCGCCGTGGTGGCGCCGACGCCGTGGGGAAATCTGGGCATGACGGTTTGTTATGATGTGCGTTTCGCCGTGCTCTACCGGGAGTTGGCCCAGGCCGGCGCCGATTTTCTCACCGTGCCCGCGGCCTTCACCCGCACCACCGGCAAGGCCCATTGGCATGTGCTGTTACGCGCCCGCGCCATCGAGACCGGATGCTTCGTCTTCGCCCCGGCCCAATGCGGCAGCCACGCCGAGGGCCGCGAGACCTTCGGCCATTCCCTCATCATCGATCCCTGGGGCGAGGTGCTGGCGGACGGCGGCGAGGATGTCGGCATCACCATGGCCGAGGTCGACCCCGCCAAGGTGGCTGAAGCCCGGCGGAGGGTGCCGTCCCTCGACCACGACCGCGACATCAAGACCCCTGGTTAGGGGATATCGACGCCGATCATGCCGGCGGCTACGGTGGCGTTGGAAGTCTCATCGATGACCACGAAGGCGCCGGTGGTCCGGTTGTCGCCATAATTGTCGTAAGCGACGGGGCGCTGCAATTTGATGGTGGCGCGGAAGATATCGTTCTGGCCCGGCGCGGGTCCGATGGGGGCCTCGGCCAGGCTGTCGATGTCGATCGTGCCCCCAAGATCAGTGAACCGGCCGCGCACAAGCGCGGTGCCGTGCTTGATCAGATAATCGCGGCCACGATCTAAGGGTTTGTCGTCGAGCCAGCACAGCATGGCGTCAATTTGGCGGGCCACCTTTGCTGGCTCGGCCGCATCTGCGATCAGGTCGCCGCGGCCGACGTCAATGTCATCGGCAAGGCAAAGGGTCACCGATTGAGGATAGGATGCTTCTGGAAGGTTGGTTTTGCCAGCCAGAATATCGGTGACCACAGACGACAGGCCCGAAGGCTGAATTCGGATTATATCGCCGATGCGGATGGAGCCGGACTCGATGCGGCCCATATAGCCGCGAAAATCAGGATGCTCGGCCGATTGGGGCCGGCTCACCATCTGGACCGGCATCCGCAACGGGCCGGCGCCAAGCCGGCTGGTGACATCCAGGCCCTCCAGGAGTTCAAGAATGGTTTCACCCCGGTACCAGGGCATGGCCCCGCCGGGATGGACGATGTTGTCACCCTTAAGCGCCGAGACCGGCACAAAATGCACCTCGCCGATGCCGAGGGTGGCGCAGAACGTAGCCATCTCTGTCTTGATGGCGGCAAAAGCGGTTTCGGAATAATCCACCATGTCCATTTTGTTGACGGCGACCACCAGGCTGGGGGTGCCCAAAAGGCGGGTGAGGAAGATGTGACGGCGGGATTGGTGGGTCATGCCCTTGCGGGCGTCGATCAATACCAAGGCGAGCTCGGCGGTGCTGGCGCCGGTCACCATGTTGCGGGTGTATTGTTCGTGACCGGGGACATCGGCGACGATGAAGCGCCGGTTCGGCGTGGCGAAGAAACGATAGCCGACGTCGATGGTGATGCCCTGGTCGCGCTCGGCCCTAAGCCCGTCGGTCAGATGGGCAAGGTTGGGCGCGCTATGGCCGTTGCGGCGCGCGGTTTGTTCAATCGCCGCCAACTGGTCATGGGGCAGAACGTCGAGATCAAGCAGCAACCGTCCGATCAGGGTGCTTTTGCCGTCATCGACGCTTCCCGCCGTCACCATGCACAACAGATCACGCTCGCGCGCATCGATCTGTTCCGGTTCGGTCACGGACACTAGAAATATCCCTCGAGCTTGCGCAGTTCCATGGACGCCTCCGACGTGGTGTCGTCGAGCCGCGTGGCGCCACGTTCCGAAATGCGGCTGGTCAGGGTCTCGGCAATGATGGCGTCTGGCGTAAGTGCCGCTGATTCCACAGGGCAGGTGCAGGAAATATCGCCCACGGTACGAAAACGGACGAGGAGGGTCTCGGGCTCCTCATGGGCCTCAATGCCCGTCAGCGGCGAGTCCACCAGGAGTTTGTCGCCTCTGCGCACCACTCGGCGGTCATGGGCGAAATAGAGATCGGGGAGTTCGATGCCTTCTTGGGCGATGTAGCGCCAGATGTCGATTTCGGTCCAGTTGCTCAAGGGGAACACCCGCATGTGCTGGCCGGGCTCGATCTTGGTGTTGTACAGATGCCAAAGCTCCGGGCGCTGCTCCCGGGGTGACCATTGACCGCATTCGTCGCGGAAGGAAAAGACGCGCTCCTTGGCGCGGGCTTTTTCCTCGTCGCGGCGAGCCCCGCCGATGCAGGCATCGAAGCCAAGCTCATTGATGGCATCAAGCAGGGTGACCGTCTGCATCGCGTTCCGGCTTTGGCCGGGGCGCTTTTCGGCCACGCGCCCTTGGGCGATGGTGTCCTCGACCTTGCGCACCACAAGCCGGGCGCCGAACTGGGACGCAATGCGGTCGCGGAATTCGATCACTTCGGGGAAGTTGTGGCCGGTGTCGATATGCAGCAGCGGAAAGGGCAGGGGGCCGGGCCAGAACGCCTTCTCGGCCAGGTGAAGCAACACCGTCGAATCCTTGCCGCCGGAAAACATCAGGGCCGGGTTCTCGAACGTAGCGGCGACCTCACGTAGCACATGAATAGCCATGCTTTCGAGCCGGTCGAGATCACTCACGCGCCGTGCTTGAGCTGCCGGAACGCCATGGTCACGATTGGAAGGGAAAAGTGAAACGGTCATAGCGCGTCTTTCCTCGGGTGCAGTCCGCATTCCTTGCTGTCGGGATCTTCCCACCACCAGCGGCCGGCGCGGATGTCTTCTCCGGCGGTGATCGGGCGCGTGCATGGGGCGCAGCCGATGCTGGCGTATCCCTGGTCATAAAGAGCGCTGTAGGGAACGTCGAAGCGGCGGATATAGGCCCAGACCTCGTCAATCGACCAATTGGCCAAGGGGTTGAATTTGCGCAAGCCGTGAACGGCGTCACGCTCGGCGACGGCGAGGTTGGTTCGCGTGGCCGCTTGGGTGCGGCGCATGCCCGTGATCCAGGCCCGCTTGCCCGCCAAGGCGCGGCTCAGGGGTTCGACCTTGCGGATATGGCAGCACGCCTGCCTCAGCTCCACGCTGTCGAAAAAGCCGTTGGTGCCATGGTCTTTGACATATGTTTCCACCGCCGCGTAATCGGGGAAGTAGACCTTGACCATGAGGCCATAACGGCGCCGGACCGTCTCCATCAACCGGTGGGTCTCT
>JAZFWG010000139.1:0-7089 GCA_036448135.1 Alphaproteobacteria bacterium | reverse complement strand
CGTTGAGGCGGCCCCGGTGGGGCATGCCCAGCACGACCTCCTTGACCCCGAGCTGACTGGCGCGGTGAATGATTTCCTCGAGCGCGGGGATCGTCGCCTCGGCGCCTTCGAGGCCGAAGCGCTTGGTGCCGGTGTATTTCACCTGCAGGAACGTCTCGAAGCCTTCGGAGTCGGTGAGATCGCCAAAAATGGCCTTCTTCTGGTCGGGCCGAAGCTCCAGCCGGTTGCGGGGGGCTTCGACATTCTCCTGGATCCAGGACTTCTCGTCCGGTTCCTGAATGTGCATGAACTCGACGCCGACGCTCCCGCAATAGGTCTCTTTCACCACCTCAAGAATCATTCCCAGGGTGGCGGTCTCGAGCCCAAGGACGTAATTGATGAAGATCTCGTGGTCGTAATCGGCTTCGGTAAAGCCGTAGGCGGCGGGATCGAGTTCGGGACGGTGGGCGTTTCCTTCGATCCCTAAGGGATCGAGATCGGCGATGAGATGGCCCCGCACCCGATAGGCCCGGATCAGCATCAGCGCCCGGATCGAATCCAAGGTCGCGGCCCGGATGCTGTCCTGATCCACCGTTTGCGGGGGCGTGGGCGCCAATTCGGCCTTCGCCTCCGCCATGGTCTCGCCATTGCTTACCAGCCGGCTTTTCCTCGGCGACCAGCTCGCGCCCTCCAGTTCCTTGAGAACCTCCTGGGCGTCGTCGTCCAATCCGGCAAAGAACCGCGCCCAGCCTGGGTCGACCGAACCGGGATCCTTGAGATAGCGCGCGTACAGCTGCTCAATGAAGGCGCTGTTGGCGCCGGAAAGAAATGTGCTCTCAGTCAGTCGTGTCGCCATATCGGGCTCCGTTATGCCCCGAATATGGGCCTTTAATCTTAATTTTTTACCACTTTCAGCAACGTGGTGCCGAGGCTTGCCGGCGAATCGGCGACGGTGATGCCGGCGCTTTTCATGGCCTCGATCTTGTCGCCGGCGCCGCCCTTGCCGCCAGAGATGATGGCCCCGGCATGGCCCATGCGCCGGCCCGGCGGCGCTGTGACACCGGCGATGAAGCCAACCACCGGCTTCTTGGTCTTGGCGGATTTGAGAAATTCCGCCCCCTCCTCCTCGGCGGTGCCGCCAATCTCGCCGATCATGATGATGGCCTCGGTGTCATCGTCGCCAAGAAACAACTCCAGGCAATCGACGAACGAGGTCCCGGGGAGGGGATCGCCGCCGATGCCGATGCAGGTGGACTGCCCCAGCCCCGCCGCCGTGGTCTGGGCCACCGCCTCATAGGTCAGCGTGCCCGAGCGCGACACGATGCCGATCTTGCCGGGGGTGTGGATATGGCCCGGCATGATGCCGATCTTGCAGGCCTCGGGCGTGATGATGCCGGGGCAGTTGGGGCCGATCAGCCGGGTGTTCGAGCCATCGAGGGCGCGCTTGACCCGCACCATGTCGAGCACCGGTATGCCTTCGGTGATGCACACCACCAACGGCACCTCGGCATCGATGGCCTCGAGGATGGCATCGGCGGCAAAGGGCGGCGGCACATAGATCGCCGAGGCATCGGCGCCGGTCCCGGCCACCGCATCGGCGACGGTGTTGAACACCGGCAGATCGAGATGCCTCGTCGCGCCCTTGCCGGGGGTGACACCGCCGACAATGCGGGTGCCGTAGGCAATGGCTTGCTCGGAATGGAAGGTACCCTGAGAGCCGGTGAAACCCTGGCAGATTACCTTGGTGTCCTTGTTGACCAAGACCGCCATCACGCCACCTCCTTGACCGCGGCGACAATATTTTCGGCGGCGGCGGCCAAATTGTCGGCGGAGACGATGGCAAGGCCCGATTGTTCGAGAATCTTCTTTCCCAACTCCACATTGGTGCCTTCGAGCCGCACCACCAGGGGGACATGGAGGCTGACTTCGCGGGCGGCGCTGGTGATGCCCTCGGCGATGACGTCACAGCGCATGATGCCACCGAAGATATTGACCAGGATGCCTTCGACATTGGGGTCCGACAGGATGAGTTTGAAGGCGGTGGTCACCCGTTCCTGGGTGGCGCCGCCGCCGACATCGAGGAAATTGGCCGGCGCGCCGCCGCACAATTTGATGATGTCCATGGTCGCCATGGCCAGGCCGGCGCCGTTGACCATGCAGCCGATATTGCCGTCGAGCTTGATGTAATTGAGGTCATGCTTGGAGGCCTCGAACTCCGCCGGGTCCTCCTCGTTCTCGTCGCGCAACTGCTCGATATCGTCGTGGCGGAACAGCGCGTTGTCGTCGAAGTTGAGCTTGGCATCGAGCGCAATGACCTCGCCCGCCTTGGTCACCACCAGGGGGTTGATCTCGGCCAAGGACGCATCCTTGGCGGTGAAGGCCCGGTAGAGCCCGGAGATGAACTTGATGGCCGAGCCCACCTGTTTGCCTTCGAGGCCAAGTCCGAAGGCGACCTTGCGGGCGTGATAGGACTGAAGTCCGGTGGCGGGATTGATGGCGACCTTGATGATCTTCTCTGGCGTCTTGGCGGCGACCTCTTCGATCTCGACGCCGCCCTCGCTGGACGCAATCAGGGTCAGCGACGACGTGGCGCGGTCGACGAGGAGGCCGAGATAGAGCTCGCGGGCGATATCGCAGCCTTCCTCGACATAAACCCGGCTCACGGTCTTGCCTCCGGGCCCGGTCTGGGGCGTCACCAGGGTCATGCCCAGCATGTCCTTGGCGAGACCGGCGACGTCGTTCACCGATTTCGCCAGCTTGACGCCGCCACCCTTGCCGCGGCCGCCGGCATGGATCTGCGCCTTGACCACCCACACCGATCCGCCGAGTTCGCGGGCAATGTCGGAGGCCTCCTTGGGCGTGTAGGCGACGCCGCCCTTGGGGACCGCGACACCATATTCGGCGAGCAACGCCTTGGCTTGGTATTCATGGATATTCATCGGCGCCCTTTGAAATTGCGATGAGGGACAATCAAGGCCGCAATAGACGGCTTCTACCGTTTGGACTGGCGTGTGGTCTTACGCTTGGACTTAGGCTTAGCCCGGGGTTTGGCCTTCTTCGCGGCGTCGCGTTTGGCCTTGGCGCGGATGGATTTTGCCGCACTGATCAGGCCACGGACGGCGGTGAGCGATTTCATGAACATGGCGCGCTCGGGCGCACTCAACGGGATCTCGATGATGCGCTCGATGCCGCCGGCGCCGATGACCACCGGCACCCCGACATAGAGCCCCTTGACCCCGTACTGGCCGGTGAGATAGGCGGCGCAGGGCAACACCCGCTTCTTGTCCTTGAGGTAGGATTCGGCCATGGCGATGGCCGCCGACGCCGGGGCGTAGAAGGCCGAGCCGGTCTTGAGCAGCCCGACGATCTCGGCACCGCCGTCGCGGGTGCGCTGGACGACGGCGTCGAGACGCTTCTGCGTCGTCCATTTCATCTTAACCAGATCGGGCAGCGGAATGCCGGCGACGGTGGAATAGCGCACCAGCGGCACCATGGTGTCACCATGGCCGCCGAGCACGAAGGCGGTGACGTCCTCGACCGAAACCTTGAATTCCTCGGCGAGGAAATAGCGGAAACGCGCGGTGTCCAGCACCCCGGCCATGCCGACGACCCGGCGGTGGGGCAGCCCGGTGACCTCGCGCATCACCCACACCATCACGTCCAGGGGATTGGTGATGACGATGACGAAGGCACCGGGGCAATGGGCCTTGATGCCTTCGCCGACCGAGGTGATGACGGACGTGTTGATGCCGATGAGATCATCACGGCTCATGCCGGGCTTGCGCGCCACCCCCGCGGTGACGATGACGACGTCCGAGCCCTTGAGCGCCCGGTAGTCGTTCACCCCCCGGATATCGGCGTCGAAACCCTCGATCGGCGACGACTGGGCCAGGTCGAGCGCCTTGCCCTGGGGCAGGCCCTTGACGATGTCGAACATCACCACGTCGCCCAATTCCTTGAGACCGGCAAGATGGGCCAGGGTGCCGCCAATATTGCCGGCGCCGATGAGAGCGATTTTCTTTCGAGCCATGAAGCTACCTATTTTGGGACAAGGAACTGCGCCGGTTTCGATGCGCGGTATCAGGTTACGCGGGTACTAACCTGAATCGGGTCCGAGAGCAAGGCACAGCCGGGAGCCGAGCAACTAGGCGCCGTAATCGAGGCCGATATCGACGGCGGGTGCCGACTGGGTCATGCGGCCGGCGGAAACGAAATCAACACCGGTAGACGCCTTGGCGCGCACGGTTTCCAGGGTAATGCCACCCGAGGCCTCCAACTTGGCGCGGCCGGCGACGATCTCGACCGCTTTTTCGAGCCCACCCACATCCATGTTGTCGAGCAGGATCATGTCGGCGCCGGCCTCGGCGGCTTCGCGCACCTGATCCAAGCTGTCGCATTCGACCTCGACGATGGTCAGCGCCGGGGTCTGGCGCAGGGCCGCCTTCACCGCCGCGGTAAGGCTGCCGCAGGCGGCGATGTGGTTGTCCTTGATCAACACGCCGTCATCGAGACGGATGCGGTGATTGCGGGCGCCGCCGGTGAAACTGGCGTATTTCGCCAGGTTGCGCAGCCCGGGGATGGTCTTGCGGGTGTCGATCAGCGTAGCACCGGTGCCTTCGACCAGATCGGCGAACTGCCGGGTCAGGGTGGCGATGCCGGAAAGATGGGCGATGATGTTGAGCGCCGTGCGCTCGGCCTCGAGGATGCCGCGGGCATTGCCTTCGATGCGCGCCAACACTGCCTTGGGTGCCGCCTTGTCGCCGTCCTTGACCGCCACCGATATCTTGATATCCGCCACATGGCGGCTAAACACCGCCATGGCGATATCGATGCCGCACACCACCAATTCTTCGCGCGCCACCATGGCGACCGCGAGCGTGATGTCCCCGCCGATGGTGGCGAGCGTGGTGAGATCGCCGCGGCCGACATCCTCGGCGAGGGCGCGGTCGATGAATTGGTCGATTTCTAAGGCACTGAGATGCATGGACGTCGCGCGGCACCCGGGCCTATTGGGCAGCCACCGGGGTGTTCACGGGGGCGGGCACTGGGGCAGCCACCGGGGCGGGCGGCGGCGACATCTCCAGCATCTTCTGCAATGGCTTGAGCGCCTTGATGCGCAACGGCTCCGGAACCGCCAAGCTGGGCCCCTTGTTGACCATGCAGAGATAAAGCTTTTCCATGGTGTTCAAGGCCATGAACGGACACTTGTTGCACGAACATTCACCCTCGGCGCCGGGCGCCGGTATGAACCCCTTGCCGGGGGCCAGCTTTTCCATCTGGTGGATAATGCCGGGCTCGGTGGCGATGATGAACTCCTCGGCGTCCATCTCGGCCACGTAGTTCAACAGCGACCGGGTCGAGCCCACATGGTCGGCATGATCAAGGATCGATTGGGGACATTCGGGATGGGCTGCGACCTTGGCCTCTGGATGGCGCACCTTGAGCTTGATGAGCTCGCGCTCGGAAAACTGCTCATGGACGATGCAGGTGCCGGGCCACAGCGTCATGTCGCGCCCGGACTTGCGCGAGATGAAATGGCCCAAATGCCGGTCCGGCGCGAACAGGATCGGCTGATCGGTGGGGATCTGGGCGATGATGGCCTCGGCATTGGACGAGGTGACGATGATGTCGGACAGCGCCTTGACCTCGGCCGAACAGTTTATGTAGGTCACCGCCACATGGTCGGGATGGTCCTCGCGGAAGCGCCGGAACGGCCCGGGCTGGCACGAGTCCTCCAACGAGCACCCGGCATTGCCGTCGGGCAGCAGCACCAGCTTGTCGGGGCTTAAGATGCTGGCGACCTCGGCCATGAAGCGCACGCCGCAGAACACGATGACATCGGCGTCGGTCGCCGCCGCCTTGCGCGACAAATCCAGCGAATCGCCGGTGAAATCGGCGAGATCCTGGATTTCGCCGTCCTGATAGAAATGGGCGAGGATGACCGCGTTCATGTCCCGGCGCAAACGGTCGATCTCGGCCTCGAGATCGAGGCTGGGATCGATATCGCGCTCACCCATGGCAGAAGCGCTCGCGGGCTGAACAATGGTGACCATGAACCTGTTCCGATGCAAATGTGACCGCCATGGCGGGCCATTCAGACCCACCATAGCCTAGGTCCTTGTGATTTACATGGGTTATTGGCGCCGGGACTTCAACCACACCCCATGGCCGGCCATTTTTGGCGGGCCAGGAGGTGGGCATAACCGGTCTAGACCGGATCGGAGGCTTGGACGTTGATCACCGCCTGGAGCTTGTCCACCGTCACCGCCGTGAGCGCGCGCTCGAGCGCCGGCAGCATGTCCGTGGGATCTCGCACCTCTTCGCCGTGGCCGCCCGAGACCTCCACCAGTTTTTCATAATGCTGTTCGACATTGAAATGGCTGAGCGGCATCTGGTTGGCCTTCGACGCATAGCCGTCGGGCTGCATGCGGAGCGTCGCGCCGCGGACCGCTTGCCAACGCTGATTGTTGAAGATCACGGTCAGGATCGGCAGATCCTGCTCGGCGGCGACGTAATGGGCTGAGACCGGGACATTGAACATATAGGACCCGTCGCCATGGACCCCGACCACCAGCCGGTCGCGGTCGGCGAGCTTGGCGCCAAGCGCCACCCCCATGCCGTGACCAAGCCCCGATGAGGCCCCGGCATTGAGAATCTTGCCGGGCTTATCGGTGGCGATGTACTGGACCTGCATCTTCGATTCATTGGCGAAGATGGTATCGGCGTCGGTGACCTGGCCCAGGCAGTGGGAAATCCAGGCCGGATGGAGCGGCGTTTGGTCTTTCACGTCGTCCAGCTTCTTGGCCCAGTTTTCCTCGAGCGCATCGTGCTTCGAAGTGATGGTGGCGCGGCGCGCATCGATCACGACCTTCGCCGCTTTCGCCGGCTCCTCCATGGCCTCGGCCAAGGCCAGAAGGCCGAGATCGGTGCCGCAAGCAAGCGCGATGTCGGAGCGGAAGCCCCGCACCGGGAACATGGAATACATCGGGTCGGGCGCCATATGGATGACCGTGCAGTCGTCGGAATGGTTGACCAGGGCGGGCAGCCAAGGGACGGTGCAGTCGACCACCAAGATCGCGTCGGCGGCCTTCACGAATGGATTGGGATCGC
>JAZFWG010000138.1:0-13498 GCA_036448135.1 Alphaproteobacteria bacterium | reverse complement strand
CCATGAATGGGCCTTGGAGCCGGTCAATTCGGCCTTTTGGCATGACATTGCGGCCCCATTATTCCATGTGGTTTCAATTGTTTTTTGCCGTTGGGAGGGCTGTTCAAGGCGCGAATCAGGTGTGATTTTGGTGATTATCGGCGGTGAAATGATACCCCTTGTCAGGGCCGTGCCGGCGGGCTACACAGGTCCCCTATCTGGCGCTCCTGGTCGATGGTGCGGCGGGAGCGAACCATTGCCACCACAAGAAGCATAAAGGGGAGAGACATGGCCTATACCAGTTGGAGAGGCGTCGTCGGTTGCATCAAGCCCACCAAGCGGCCGGGCTCGCTTGAGGAGCTTATCCGCATGTTGCCCGAGGGCATCGGCGTGGTGCCGCTGTTCCTTGACATCAGCAAGGGCACGACCCAGGAGTTCCGCAATTCGATCAAACCCTTCGAGCCCCTGATCGATGAGCTGGCGGAATTGGAGGTCGACCTCATCCACGCCGAGGGGGCGCCACCCTTCATGCTCCTCGGTTACAAGGGCGAGGAAAAGGTCATCAAGGGCTGGGAGCGTAAACACAAGATCCCGGTCTTCACCTCTGGCACCAACCATGTCCGGGCCCTGAAGGCGCTCAAGATCAAGAAGTTCGTCGGCGCCACTTATTTCACCGGTAACATCAACGGCCTGTTCGGCGACTATTTCACCCAGGCGGGCTTCGATGTCCTGGGCATGGAGGGGGTTTCGGTCCCCTTCGAGGATGTCGGCAAGCTCTCGCCCCAGGAGGTCTATGCCCACGTCAAGAAGATCTTCCTCGCCCACCGCGGCGCCCAGGGCATCTACCTGTTGGGTTCGGGCTGGCGGGTCCTCGAGGTGATCGATCTGTTGGAGCAGGATCTGCAGGTCCCGGTGGTCCATCCGGTGCCGGCCCGGTGCTGGGAAATCCAAAAGCGCCTCAATGTGAACCAGCCGGTGGCCGGATTTGGCCGCCTGCTGGCCGAGATGGTCTGACCAATATCGCACGATAAGGGCCCTATGAGGGAAGGAGCAAGCCATGACGGTGACCAATCAGGGCGATGCCAATGCCCACGGCCTGGAAGAGGTCCACGCCGAGGCGGAATCCCGCATCAAGACCTTCCACTACAACAAGCCCAGCGAATATTCCGGCAAGAAGGCCATGGTCGAACTCGCCCGCACCGACATCCTGCGCGGCCTGATCCAGGTCGTCCCCGATGGCGGCGAGAACAACCTCCACTACCATCCCAGCATGGATAGCTTTTACATCGTGATCAAGGGCCGGGTGCGGTTCTATGGCCCCGAAGACAAGCTGCTGGGCGAATTCGGTCCCATGGAAGGCCTGTCTATGCCCAGGAACGCGCGCTATTGGTTCGAAAGCGCCGGCGACGAGGAGCTCGAATTGCTCCAGGTCGCAGCCACCGTCCCCGCTGTCGAAGGCCCCATGCGCATCGATGCCTCGCCGAGGAAATGGGAACACAACACCAACCAGCATTTCGACGCGCCGCCGCCTGAATAGCTTATCCTCCAGAACCTATGGCTGGATCAGGATGGCGCGGAAATCGTTGACATTGGTGCGGGTCGGGCCGGTGAACACCAGGTCTCCCAGCTTTTCGAACACCCCATAGGCGTCGTTATTGGCGAGATGGTCCTTGGCGTCGAGGCCCAGCGCCCGTGCCCGGGCCAGGGTGTCGGGGCCGATCATGGCGCCGGCATTGTCCTCGCTGCCGTCGATCCCGTCGCTGTCGCAGGCGATGGCCCAGATGCCGGGCGCGCCGTCCAGCGCCAGCGCCAGGGCAAGCAGAAACTCGGTGTTGCGCCCGCCACGGCCTTGGCCCGTGACCGTCACCGTGGTCTCGCCGCCCGATATCAGCACCTCAGGGGGGTGGCGGCGGGGCCGGGCGAGGGCCATGGCGGCCATGGTCCTGGCGACTTCGCGGGCCTCGCCCTCGATCCTGTCGCCGAGATTGACCGGTTCCAAGCCCCGGCGCCTGGCCTCGGCCACCGCGGCCTCGAGCGCCATTTGGGGCGTGCCGACAACGATGGATTCCGTCGCCGCCAGGGCCGCATCCCCGGGCTTCAGGGTCTCGATTGTGGCGGCGGCGAGGTGGGCTTCTACCGCATCCGGCGCCCTGATGCGGTATTTGGCCAAGACGGCGCGGGCATCGGCGAAGGTGGTGGGGTCCGCCACCGTCGGGCCCGATGAGATCACCGCGGGGTCGTCGCCGGGCACGTCCGAGATCATCAAGCTCAGCACCCGGGCCGGGGCCGCGGCGGCGGCGAGACGCCCGCCCTTGATGGCCGAAAGATGGCGGCGCACCTTGTTGATTTCGGTGATCGGCGCGCCCGAGGCCAGTAGCGCCCGGTGCACCGCCTTCTTGTCCTCGAGGCTGAGGCCCGGCGCCGGCAGGGCCATTAGCGACGATGCCCCGCCCGAGAACAGCCCCACCAACAGATCGTCGGGCCCGAGATCCTTGGCCAGGGCGAGGATGCGCATCCCGGCGTCAAGGCTGGCTGTGTCCGGCACCGGATGGGCCGCCTCGATAATCTCGATGTCGCGGCATGCACAACTGTGGCCGTAGCGGGTGACCACCAGGCCCGAGACCGGACCGGGCCAGTGATCCTCCATGGCCTTGGCCATGGCCGCCGAGGCCTTGCCGGCGCCGACGGCGATGGTGCGCCCCGCCGGTAAGGACACCCCTTCCAGGTATGGCGGCACGCAGACCGCGGGATCGACGGCGGCAATGGCGGCATCGAACAGGGCCCGGAGGCTGCCCTCAACGCCGTCATTTTCCAGGATCATCTCCACGCACCCAGGATGGGCTTAGCGCATCTGCGCCGCGCCGCGGCCGAAACCGACGAAGCGGAGCCCGAGGGTGAGGATGAACAGGCCGGTCATCAACATCACGCCGATGGCGCCCACCGCTTCCACATTGCCTTCGTCCCACATGTACCAGATGAGGACGGCCAGCACCTCGTTGCTGGGGCCGTCGAACAGGATCAGGGGCAGCCCGGCAAGGCGTATCGCCAGCAGCACCACATAGATCCACACCCCGATGAATGTGGGCATCATCAGCGGCACGAAGATCTTTAGCATGACCCGCCAGGGCGGCGCCCCACTGGTCCCCGCGGCCTCTTCCAGGTCCTTGTGGATCTGCAGGATCGCCGCGTTCATGGCGCGGGTGCCATAGGCCAGGAAGATGACGGTGAAGCCGATGATCAGCGACGTCACCGAGCCGAATATCACGGATCCGGTCCATTGGTCGAATTTGAGGAATAGCCAAAAGAAGGCAAGACCCATCACGATCCCGGGGATGGCATGGGGGATGAATGCGAATTGATCGAGCAACCGCCTTCCCCAGTATTTGCTGCGCACCACGATTATGGAGACCAGGAACGACAGCACGGTCACCGCTGTCGCCGTGCCGAAAACCATCATCAAGGTGTTGAGCATGGTGTTCCGGAAGCGGCCATATTCATAGACCTCGATATAATTGTTCCAGGTCATGGTCTGGAAGGCGCGCAGCGATGGAGCCTGAAGGATGCTGACGAATGAGGTGTAGAGCAGCACCAGATAGGGCACCACGACCGAGAGCAAAACGAACAGGATGGCAAAGCCCAGCATGGGATAGCGCCACCGGCCCAGATCGACCAGCCGGGGCCGGTAGCCCTTGCCGGTGACCACGGCGTAGCGTTCCGATCGGTTGATGGTGCGAAAATAGAAGTAGGCCGCAATCACGGCGATGAACAGGTAAAAGATGGCGAGAGCATTGGCCTGGCCGTAAACTGGAAGGTACTCGATCGATTCGATGATCGAATAGATCCTGGTGCTGAAGACGTGAATGTTGACCGGCATCCCCAACACCCCCGGCACCTCGAAGACCTCGAGCGCCGTCATTGCCTGATAGATGGTGACGGCTAACAGGCCCGGGATCATCAGGACCAGGGTGACGCGGCGTAGCGTCGAGGCCGGGTTGGCGCCGCTGGTTGCCGCCGCCTCCTCCAAAGCGGGGTCCATCGAACGCAACAGCGGCACCAGCATCAAAAACGCCGTCGGCACCAGCCGCAGCCCCTCGACGAAGATCATGCCGCCCAGGGAATAGATGTTGATGGGTGGGCTCTCAAGCCCGAAGACTTCCATCAGGTAGCGGGTGAGGAACCCGGCACGCGGGCTCAGCAACAACACCCAGGCCATGGCCTGAAGCAGCCCCGGCACCGCCAGCGTCAAGGGAATGCCGGCGTAGATCCACAATTTCCCCGGCATGTTGCTGCGTTCCACCAGCCAGGCGAGGACGGCGGCGAAGCCGATGCCGACGGCGGTGGCGCCGGTGACATAGATGAAGGTGTTGTAGAACACCTTGTAGGTGTCCTGTTCGACCCACACCGCCACATAATTGACCAGGCTCATCTCGGAAAGATGGAACTCGGTGGGTAGCTGCGCGGTGGAGAAACTGCCGAGGATGAGGAAGACCACCGGCGCCAGCACGAACACTCCGACCACGATCAGGACGGCGTTGTGCCAAATCGTGGCCCGGGAAAACCACCGCACGATATAGCCCATGCGTATCTCCGGCACCGCCATTACACGCCTGCCGCCAGCTTCATAGGCCTAGGACTGAGCAGACAAGCCCACGGGATCATGGTTGAAACGTCAAAATCGGATCAAAGCGGATCAGGGGCGGCGGGGGCGGCACCTTGGCGGAATCCCCCGCCGTGCCGTCCCCGTATCCCCTTGCGAGCGGGCGGTTTGTCGCTTCTTCAAGCGGGCCCAATCTACTTCTTCTTTTTCTTGCCTCTCTTCTTACGGGCGGGACCGCCGGCGTTGCGCCAGGCCGGGTTCCACACCTTGTAGACCTTGGGCAGTTCCTCGACCAGCAGCCGCATGTCCCTGAGTGCCACCTTCTTGCCCTTGAGCTCCTCGCCATAGGGGAAGTACTTGGCGTCCATCAGGTCCTTGTGGACCGGTGCCGCGCCGACGATGGCACTCTGCAGCAGCTGTCCTTCCTTGCTCAGCAGCCAGTTGACCAGCAGCTTGGCGGAGTTTACCCGCGGCGAATTGCGGAAGATGGTGATATTGGTGAAGTAGCGCGGCACCGGCGACGGGCAGTGGGCGGCGAGCGGCGCGCCCTTCTTGACCTGGATCTTGATCCGGTACAGCGCCGACGGCATGGAGACATCGAACTCGCCGATGCTGGCAAGCTTCATCAAGCCGTTGATGCCTTCCTTGCGCAGTTGGGGCTTGAGGTTGTGGAAGAACGCCGGCAGGAAGTTGTTGGTGATCTCATCCGCCCCGTAGGCGCCCCACAAATTGATCAGCCACAGATGGGCCCGATTGCCGACGCCAACCCGGCCTCCGGCCCAGGGTGTACCCTTCTTGACCAGATCCTTCCAGGTCTTGGGCAGGTCCGCCTTCTTGACCCTGTTGGTGTTGTAGGCCATGCACCAGTTGGCGGTCTGATACGCCGCCCAAAATCCGTTCTTGGAGCGCATATTCTTGGGGATATTGTTGAACGACGGCAGTCCGCTGATATTCTCCATCGCCTTGGCGCTCTGGTAGCTCTTCATGGACGAGCCGAAGGCGCCGACGATGTCGGCGATATAGCGCCCGGTCTTGAAGGCGGCCAGCGGCTTGACCGCGCGCCCGGCGCCAACGCCACGGGTATATTCGATCTTGACGAACGGATAGCGGGCATTGAACACCTTGAACATCTTGCGGAAATGCTTGGGCGAATAGGTCAGGCGGAACTTGAGGGTTCCTTCTTTCTTGGCGCCCTTGATCCAGGCCTTGGGAACGTTCAATTCCTGATCCAGCCCCTTCAACGCATCGAGACTGATATTGCTGGATTTGAGGATCTTTTTCGTCTCCCCGGGGATCGAGGCCGCCGATGCCGAGGCGGCGAAGGCGACAAGGATTGCCATCGAAGCAATCCAAATGCCGTGAAAACGTGATTTACGCGGTACAGCTGTCATGAGTGGCCTCCTGTTTGCCTGATTGATGCGGGTTGGTCCCGCTTGGCGTCATTGTCCTATCCCGTGCCCTCCCTTGCAAGGCCCTAGGGCGCCGAACTTGCCGGCGGGAATGCGGATTGGGCAGCTCTGAGTTCCTTGACCGGCCCCTGGGCGATGCCCCAATGGTCGATGCGGCCCGGCGGCCAGGTCCAGTCCTCTGGCTTGCCGGTCTTGTAGCTCTCGTCGACCTGCTGGACATCGGCGGTGTATTCGATGGTGCTGCCCGCGGGCTCGATGAAGTAGGAGAACACGTTGTTGCCCGGGCCATGGCGGCCGACACCCCAGGCCATGTCGATGCCGCCCTCTTTCATGCGCCCGGCGCCGCGCATCACCCCATCGATGGAAGGCATCTCATAGGCGATGTGGTGGAGCGCCGAATGGTCGGAATGGACCAGGGCGATGCTGTGGTGGTCGGCGTTGCAGCGCATGAAGGTCATGCGCTGGGTCTCATCGGAGAGCTTGAACCCCAGCACCCCGGCAAAGAACTCAGACGCCTTCGCCACATCGGTACAGTTCAGCACCACATGGGTGATCTTGCGGGGCCGGTCGCACTCGTCGGCAGTGTCATCATGGCGGGCGATGTCGGTGGCAATACGCATGAAACGCCCCTCGGCATCCTGGAACAAAAAGCCATAGCCGCCGCCGGGCTGGGAAAGCGCCGCGGGCTGCTCGACCACGGTGAGGCCCGCGTCCTTGACCTGGGCGCATAGGGCATCGACCGCGGCCCGGTGGGGAGCCTCGAAATTGATGCAGACCAGCTGGCGTTCGGGGCGGTGATGGAGCACCAGGACATGGTGCATGGGCCCTGTGGCACGAAAATATCTTACGCCATCCCCGGTGGCGACGGTCTCGAGCCCCCACAGATCATTGTAGAACTTCTCGGCGCTGTCGAGATCGGGCACCCCAAGCTCGGCGCCAATCAGCGCGCATACGTCCGCATTGTCCATGGCCTTTCCTCCCAACTATCCCATTGCCGCAAACATAGTATAATTGGGGCCTGATTGATAGAACGCCGCGCCCGCGGGCGGGCAGGGAGAACAAAATGGCGTCTCAAATCGAACTCATCAGCTTCAAGACTTGCCCCTATGTCCAGCGCGCCGTGATCACGGTGATCGAAAAGCAGGCCCCCCACAAGATCACCTATATCGAGCGCAATCCCAAACCGGGCTGGTTCTTAGAGATCTCACCCCATGGCAAGGTGCCGGTGGTCCGCATCGGTGACGCGGTCCTCTTCGAATCGGCGCCGATCTGTGAATATATCGATGAAGCCTTCCCGCCCCGCCTCATGCCCGCCGACCCGGTATCGCGCGCCTTCAACCGGGCCTGGATACTTCATGCCACCACCTTGATGCTGGCGCTCGGCGGATATTTCTTTGCCGCCGAGGAAGAGGCGATGTTGGCCAAGGTCAAGCCGCTGGGCGAGGCGCTGGAGAAGACCGAAGGGGCTTTAGCTGACAGCGGCCATGACGGCCCCTTTTTCAATGGCGAGACCTTCTCGATCATCGATGCCTCCTTTGCCCCGGCGTTCCAGCGCTATGAGATCCTCGAGCGTTACCGCCCCCTCGGCATCCTTGCGGGCCTGCCGCGGGTCGCGGCCTGGTCGCAGGCGCTGTTGGCCCATCCCAGCGTCAAGACTTCGGTGGTTGCCGATTTCGAGCGCCTGTTCCGCGACTCACAGCGCGCCCGCGGCAGCTTCATCGCCAGATTTTTTCCCGAAGAGGCGGAAACCGCGGCCCAGTAACCGCCAATCAGAGCCCGGTGCCGACCTCGACATTCTCAGGCCTTAGATCGAGATTGGCGCCCTTGGCCTCAAGCTCCAAAAGCGCGCCGAAATCGCAATCCACATAGCCGTCGTCGATCAGGTTCTGGACGATGTCGCGGACCATGGCGGTCACCGGCAGGGGCACGCCGAGATTCCCTCCCGCCGTGAGGCCGAGGTCGAGATCCTTGCGCAGCAACACCGGGGTGAAGGTCGGCGTCATGTCGAGATTGACGAACGCGGGGGTCTTGTAGCGGGTGAACATGGAGCCCATCACGCTCTTGTTGATGAAATCCAGGAAGGCATGGCGGGGCACCCCGCCCTTTTCCGCCAGCACCGTGATCTCGGCGAGGGATTGGGTGACGACGCCGAGCAAGATGTTGTGACAGATCTTGACCATGCGGGCGAGCTCGCCCTCGCCCACATAGCTGACGCCGATGCCGACGACGCCGAGATAGGGCGCGGCCATGTCGAAGGCGTCCTTGGGCCCCGAGGCGACGATGGAAAGCTTGCCGGCCTGGACCACCTTGGCGTTGCCGCTGACCGGTGCCGCCAGCATTGCGGTGCCGAGCTTGGCGGCGTAAGCGCGGACCTCGCCCGATGCTTGTTCGGAGACGGTGGACGAATCGACCAGAAGCTTGGGCACGGTGCCCGGCCGCGACAGCACGCCACCCGCGCCCATGGCAACCTCTTTGAGATCATCGGGGCCCGAGACCATGAAGAAGACGATGTCGCGGTCGGCGAGGTCGGCGGGGCTGTCCGCGATCTTAGCGCCGAATTCGGCCAGGGGCTCCGCCTTGGACCGGGTGCGGTTGTAGACGGTGACGTCACAGCCCGCCTGAAGCAGCCGCCGGGCCATGGGAAAGCCCATGCGGCCGATGCCGACCCATCCGATGGTGTGTTGCTTGAGGTTGGTTTCAGCCATGGCTCAGCTTCCCTTGTTGCGGTGTTTTTGTGTGGGGCCCGGAATCCAGCCTAGCCGAGCTCCGCCAACCAGTCCGTGGTCTCGATCAGGGTCTTGACGCGGCCGAGGAACGCCGCCGAATAGGCCCCGTCGATGGCGCGGTGGTCGAACGACTGGGCCAGGATACCGACGGGGCGGACGACAATGTCATCGCCCTTGTCGCCTTCGATGACCACGGGACGCTTCTTGATGCCGTCGGTCGACAGGATCGCCACCTGGGGCTGGTTGATGATCGGCGCCGTGATCAGGGTGCCGAAGGCGCCGGAGTTGGTGATGGTGTAGGTGCCGCCGGCGAACTCGTCGGGCCGGAGCTTGCCGGTCCGGGCGCGCCCAGCCAGATCATGGATGGCCCGGGCGAGGTCGGCGACCGATTTGGCCTCCGCCTCACGGATCACCGGCACCACCAGGCCCTGGAAATCGAGATCGACGGCGATGGCAAGGTTGACGTGGCCGAACACCACCAGATTGTCGCCGTCCACATGGGCGTTGACATTGGGGAAGTCGGCGATGGCCTGGCACACCGCATGGGCGATGAAGGGGAGATAGCTCAAGGAGTACCCCTGCTTGGCCTTCCAGTCGTCCTGCAAGGCGCCTCGGGCCGCATCGACGCCATGGAAATCGACTTCGGTGGCCTGGAGCACATGGGCCGAGGTGGCCTTGGAGCGGGTCATATGCTCGGCGGTGAGCAAGCGCCGCCGGCTGAACGGGATCACGGTGCGGTCGTCCGCGTCGCCTGCCGTAGCAGGGGGGGCGCCGGCGCCACCGCTCTCCACATGGGCCAGCACATCGTCGCGGCGGATGCGCCCGCCGGGCCCGGTGCCGGTTATGTCCTCAGGCCTCAGGCCATGCTCTTCCAACAGCCGGCGCACCACCGGCGACAGCTTGGCCCGGCCGCCAGAACCACTTGGGCCACCGCTGGGACGCGTCCTGGCCTCAGCCTTGGGCGCCGGGGACGATGGCGGGGCGGCAGCCACATTCGTCGCCACCTCGGCGGCGTCACCGTCGCCGGCGATCACCGCCAACACGGTGCCGACATCGACGGTTTCGCCCTCGCCGACGCGGATCTCGGTGACGGTGCCGGCGGCGGGCGCCGGGATTTCGGTCTCGACCTTCTCGGTGGCGACGTCGAACAGCGATTCATCGGCCTCGATGCGCTCGCCCACCTTCTTGTACCAGCGGGTGACGGTGCCTTCGGTCACGGTCTCGCCAAGCTGCGGCATCACCACATCCATCAACCTCTCTCCAATCCGGGGGGGTTAATCCCAGGCATTGCGGATGTCTTCGACGATGCGCGCGGCCGACGGGATCATGTGATCTTCCAGGTTGTCGGCGGCGGCGAGCGGGATGTGGGGCGTGGTTATCCGCAGGATCGGGCCGTCCAGGTCATAGAAGCATTCCTCGGCGATCAAGGACGCGATCTCGGCGCCCCAGCCGCAGAGCCGCGGGTTCTCCTCGACGGTGACCAGGCGTCCGGTGTTCTTGACTTCGCGGAAGATGGTCTCGGTGTCGAGCGGCACCAATGAGCGCACATCGACCACCGTGGCGGATATGCCGTCCTCGGCCTGCAATTGTTCCGCCGCCGCCAGCGCCTTGGGCACCATGGCGGCCAGGGCGACGATGGTGACGTCGCCGCCTTTGCGCAACACCTTGGCGGTGCCCAGCGTGTCGACATGCTCAGTGTCGGGGACCTCGCCTTTGACCGCATAGAGCGCCTTGTGTTCGAACATGATCACCGGATCGGGGTCGCGGATCGCGGCGGCCATGAGGCCCATGACATCGGCGGGGGTGGATGGCGCGACCACTTTCAAGCCCGGCACCGCCATGGCCCAGTTCTCGACGCTTTGGGAATGCTGGGCGCCGAACCGCGCGCCGCCGCCATTGCCGGTGCGGATCACCAGGGGGATGGTGACCTGGCCGTTGGTCATATAGCGCTGCTTGGCGATCTGGTTGGCGATGATATCCCAGCACACCGCCAGGAAATCGGAGAACATGATCTCGGCGATGGGCCTGAGCCCGGTCATCGCCGCGCCCATGGCGGCACCGACGATGGCTTGCTCGGAGATCGGGGTGTCGCGCACCCGGTCGGGGCCGAAGCGTTCCAGCAGGCCCACCGTGGCCTTGAACACGCCACCGGCGGCGCCAATGTCCTCGCCGAGGAAGACGACGCTCTCATCGCGCTCCATCTCCTGGGCGATGCCGGCGGCGACGGCGTCGCGGTAGGTCAGTTCCGCCATGACGATCCTCCATCGGCCCAGACCTCGGTTTCGGTGACGTCGGTCGATGGCCTTGGCGAGGCCTTGGCGGCCTCGGTCGCTTCATCCACGGCGGCGATGGTTTCGTCCTCCATGGCTGTAATGACGGTCTCATCGATGCCGTAATCGACCAGGCGCTGGCGGTAAAGCGGCACCGGGTCGCGGGCGAGCCAGGCCTCCAACTCGCCATCGGGGCGGTACTTGGCCGGGTCGGCGCGGGAATGGCCGCCATGGCGGTAGGTCAGGGCCTCGATCAGGGACGGGCCATCGCCGGCGCGGGCCTTGGCGTGGGCGGTGACGGCGGCGCGGTAGACCTCGTCGGCGTCATTGCCGTCGATGACGATGGAGTCCAGCCCATAGGCCGCGGCCCGGCCGGCGGCGGGAAATTTCACCGCGGTGACATCCTCGATGGCGGTGTATTCCATATAGAGGTTGTTCTCGCACACGAACACCACCGGCAGCTTCCACACCGCCGCCAGGTTGAGGGCCTCATGGAAGGCGCCGATATTGGTGGTGCCGTCGCCGAAGAAACAGGTGGCAACCTGGCCGGTGCCCCGGATCTGGGCCGACCAGGCGGCGCCGGCGGCGACCGGCAGATGGGCGCCGATAATGGCGTAAGACCCCATGGCGCCGTGCTCGACGCTGGTGAGATGCATGGACCCGCCCTTGCCTGCCATCAGGCCGCATTCGCGCCCCATCAGCTCGCCGAGGATGCCGGTCATCGACACGCCGCGCACCAGGGTGTGGTTGTGGCCGCGATAGGTGCAGAAGGTGTAGTCGTCGGGCCGCATGGAGACGCCGAAGCCGGCGGCCACCGCCTCCTGGCCGAGGCCGAGATGGCTGGTGCCCTTGATCAGGTTTTGCAGGAACAGATCATAGGCGCGCTTCTCGAGATGGCGGCATTCGAGCTGGGCCTTGAACAGCTTGAGCCGCGTCTCCTCGCCGATGTCGTCGTTGTCGGCGGTGGGCGGTGGCTTGGTCTTGCTTTGGGTCTTGCTTTTATCGGTCATGGTCTCAGTTCACCCGCACGCGCTCCCCCGGTGGCGGGGATGCCCGGCGCAACCCTTTATGATTATACCCTAGTATTTGTTCGCGATCGGCAGCTCTTCGGCGGGATACAGCGTGATGACCCGCCCGCCATCCTTGGTCACGACGATTTCCTCCTCGATGCGCGCCGCCGAGAACCCGTCCTTGGCCGGGCAGTAGGTTTCGAGCGCGAACACCATGCCTTCCTTGATCTCCTGGGGATCGTCCAGGGACACCAGGCGGGAAATGATCGGCCGTTCATGGAGCGCGACGCCGAGGCCGTGGCCGAACTGCAGCGCGAAGGCCTCCATTTCATTGGCGAAGCCGAACTCCCCGGCCTTGGGCCAGACCGAGGCCACCTGGTCGGTGGCGACGCCGGGCTTGATCAGTTCGATCGAGGCGTCGAGCCATTCGCGGCACTGCTTGTAGGCGTCGTTTTGCGCATCGGTGGCGCGGCCGACATTGAAGGTGCGGTAATAGCAGGTGCGATAGCCCATGTAGGCCTGGATGATGTCGAAGAAGGCCTGGTCGCCGGGCCGTATCAGGCGGTCGGTGAAGTTGTGGGGATGGGGATTGCAGCGCTCGCCGGAAACCGCGTTGATGGCCTCGACATCGTCGGAGCCCATCTCATAGAGCATCTTGTTGGCTTCGGCGACGATATCGGCTTCGCGGATCCCCGGCTTGAGTTTTTCCGCGATCATCTGATAGACCCCGTCGACCATGGCCGCGGCCTGGTTGAGCAAGATGATCTCGTCCATGTTCTTGATCTCGCGGGCATCCAGCATGACCTGCTGGCCGTCGCGCACCTCGAGGCCTTGGTTTTGCAATTCGAACATCATCGGCGGCTCGACAATGTCGATGCCGAGCGGCTGATCGGCGACGCCGTGGGAGACCAATATGGCCTTGATCTCTTCCGCCGCCTGGCGCATCAGCCCGGCATCGGGCGGCACCGTGCCGCGCAAGCCGACCATGCCGGCATGGCAGCAGCCCTGGGGCAGCCACGGCGCGTGGAGACGGTGGTGGGCCGCCGCCGAGCCGAAATCCCACAGATGCGGATCACTGTCACCGGCCAGCAGCGAGAACCGCGCCACCTTGTCCCGCGCCCATTCGCCGATGGCGGTGGATGTGGTGTAGCGGATGTTGTTGTTGTCGAAGCACAGCAATGCGCCGAGCTCGGAATTGGCCAGCGCCATGCGGGTGCGCTCCAACCGGTAGTTGTGGAGGCGGCGGAAATCGACCCGTTGTTCGAAATCGACGGCGCCGTGGCCCGGCGCCGGTATGGCGCGGTCCCACGTGTAGTGGGGCTCGATATCCTTTGACTTGATGATGGTTGGCTCGGCTAAGTCCAAAGCCATGGCTCTGTCCTCCATTCCTGGGACCCCGGGCGCGGTGGGGCGCTGGGGGCTTTCAGGGCAATTTCCCCTACATCCCACAGCTTCTAGGGGGGTGTCAACGTGGGGAAAATTTACCTATGGCCCGACCCGGCCGCCC
>JAZFWG010000137.1:0-9803 GCA_036448135.1 Alphaproteobacteria bacterium | reverse complement strand
TCGGGCTCGCGCACCAAGGTCACGGTCGATGGCAAGAAAGCCAAGCGCAAGGCCGTCAAGAAGGGCATGACATGCACCTTCAAATGGCTCGGCGCAGGCTCGGAGTCGAAGAACATCGATTGCAAGTCGTAATCGCCGCAAAGCCGATATGAATCCCCCCGGTCCCATGGCCGGGGGGCGGGTTTTGAATGTCATTGGATCGGAACGCACTGAATTGATGACGAACCATTGGGAGATATCTCCATGAAGAAGCTAGTGTTGGAAACAACCGCTCCGTTCCAGGGCTTAGCCGAACTCGTCGCCTATGACGAGGGGCTGTTTGAGAAAGAGGGGCTTGATGTCGAGTGGGCCGACCGCGAAAAGGGCGTGGACAAATCGACCCAGCTCAATGTCACCAGCCCCGAGGGGGTCGACCCCTACGCCAGCCACGGCAAGTTGTTCGAACAGGGCAAGGCCGACATGTACAACGCCTGCGAATGGGGCAATTACTGCCGCGTCGAGGGCACCGCCCAGCAGGGCCGCCAGATCGGCCGCCGCGCCATCGTCACCTATGCCGCCATCGTGGTGCGTCCGGAATCGCCGGTCTACACCCCGCAGCAGCTCGCCAACCTGAAGGTCGCCGTGCCGTTCTATTTCGGTACCCATTATCTGACATTGCACATGCTCGAAGGGTTCCTGCCGCGTGAGCTCATCACCCTGTGCCGGGCGCCGAACGGCTCGAAGTTTCGTTTCAATGCCATGATGACGGGTGAGGTCGATGCCACCACCCTGACCGAGCCCTATCTCAGCCTTGCCGAGAAGAAGGGCTGCCGCATCATCTGCTCGGCGTTCTACACCGGGACCGAGGTCGCCTCCGACCGGGTTGATGAGGAAACTTACGCCGCCTTCAACCGCGCCGTGCGCGCGGCGGTGCGCCGCATCAACGCCAACAAGGCCGCCTACATGCACTATTTCATCGATTATCATAAGGAAAAGGATCCGCAAATCGGCGAGTTGACGGTGGACGACCTGCGCCCGAGCCGCATCGTCATCATCGACCCCGCACCCATTCCCCAAGAGGAGTTGGAGCGCACGGCGGCCTGGATCCAGAGCTGGGGGATGCTGGGGGACACCGAATCCGCCGCCGACCTCGTCAATGCGGACGTCCAGCAAGCCGGCCACACCGCGGCCGAGTAACCCGCGGACCCGCGTATAGAGGTTCGGGCCGCGCCACGGCATATGTCCGGGGCGGCCGGAGCTTTTGCGCCCCATCACCCAGGGCCGGGAAGCATTTCAAACCAACTGAAATAACCGTTTCGTACTGAGGAGAGCTAAATTGGCAAATAACGACCTGAGAACCTGGATCGATGAACTCGAAGCCGCCGGCGAGTTGCGCAAGGTCAATGGCGCCGACCGCGAGGAGGAAATCGGCGCCATCGTCGATATCCACATGCGCAAGATGTCCAATCCGGCGGTGCTGTTTGACGAGGTCCCGGGCTATGCCAAAGGCCACCGCGTGCTGGCGAACATCCTGTGTTCGCCCCGGCGCATCAATATCGCCCTCGGTTTGCCGGTCGACACGCCGGAGATCGCACTGGTGGAGCACTGGAAGAAATATATGAAGGATATGCCGATGGTCCCGCCCACCGTCGTCAATGGCGGATCGCTGCTCGACAATGTCACCACCGGCGACGATATCGACCTCTTGAAGTTTCCGACGCCCCGCTGGCATGAAGGCGACGGCGGCTATTACATCGGCACCGCCTGCATGGTGATCCTCAAGGACCCCGATACCGACTGGATCAATTACGGCGCTTACCGCATTCAGGCCCACGACCGCAAGGTCGCCTCGGTGATGACGTCGAAGGGCAAGCACGGCAATCTCATCATGAACAAGTACCGCGAGCGTGGCGAGAAATGCCCCATCGCCGTGGTGGTCGGCATGCATCCGGCGCTGTTCATGGTGGCGGGACTGGAGATGCCCTACGGCAAGAACGAATATGACTGTGCCGGCGGTCTGCTGGGCGAGTCAGTCGAGGTCATCAACGGGCCCAGCACCGGCTTGCCGATCCCCGCCAATGCCGAGATCGCCTTCGAGGGCTGGGTCGATGCCGACGACACGGTCGAGGAAGGCCCGCTCGGCGAGTGGACCGGATATTACGCCGGCGGTTCCCACCAGGAGCCGGCGATCCGCATCGAGACCTTGATGCACCGCGACGATCCGATCCTGCTGGGCGCGGTTCCCGCCATACCGCCCAATGACGACACCTTCTATCGCGGCACCTACCGCAGCGGCGCGGTTTGGAACCAGCTCGAGGCCGCGGGCATCCCCGAGATCAAGGGCGTGTGGGCCCATGAAGCCGGCGGCAGCCGCATGTGGCTGACCGTAGCGATCAAGCAGATGTATGCCGGCCATGCCAAGCAGGCCGGCTTGATCGCCTCGCAATGCCATGCCGGCGCCTATGCCAACCACTGGGTCGTCGTGGTGGACGACGACATCAACCCGGCCAACATGTCCGACGTGGTGTGGGCCATGTGCACCCGCTTCAACCCGTTGGAAGACATGGAAATGCTGCAAGGTTGCTGGTCGACGCACCTTGATCCCATGAGCTACGGCCACGATGACCCCCGCAATGCGCGGTTGGTCATCGATGCCTGCAGGCCCTGGTCACGGCGCGACACCTTCCCCGAAGTGGTGCGCCCGAGCGCCGACCTGGAAGACCGGATCCGCGAGAAGTGGGGGGATTATCTGCCCACCGGTTCCTGATGGCAAAGCCGGCCATCGGCTAGCCACCTGCGGGAAGGGCAGAGGCACTCCAACATGACCATTCGTTTCGACGACATTGGCGACAGGCTCAAGGCATTTCGCCTCAGTTCGGGCTTGAGCGCCGATGACATCGCGGGGCGCATCGGCATCTCGCGGACCGCGCTCTACCGCTTCGAGAAGGGCGAGGTCGCCAAGATCGAAACCCTGGAGAGGCTGGCGGAGCTTCTCGACGTGTCGGTGCCGACGCTGTTGGGTGTCGGGGTCGAATATGTCGCCTCGGCGGTGAGCTTCTTCGAACGTTTACGCCAGATCGAGGAAACCTCGGAACATATCGTCGTCCTCGCCGGTCCGGTTTCCATGCTGCTGGCGTCCGAGGCGTTCGATGACACAATCGAAGACGTGCTGGCCGAAAGCCTGCCCGACGAATTGAAGGACCGTGACCGTGCGCTTGCCCAGATCAGCGAACTCATGCCGATCCTGCGCCAGCGCAAGGACACCTACCGCAACCGCAAGCCGGGGATCCTCAATTTGATCTCGGGCGCGGAGATCGACCGGTTTTTGCGCAACGGGCTGGTGGGCCGGCTCGACTTGCCCGCGGCGGTTCTGGTGGAGCGCCGCTCTCGCGCCCGCGCCGAGGCGGAACACCTGACGAGGCTGATGGCGGACGAGCCGATCGGCATCCAGATCGGCGTCGTCCCCGGCACGCTTCCCCACTCCAGCTTCCAGATTTTCCGCCAGCCCGACCGCAAGATCCTCGCCGTAAGCCCGTTCCGGCTCGGCGAGCAGCCCAATGTGCTCGGCGGCATCGCCATGATCACCTCGGCGCCGGAAGCACTCACCCTCCATGAACGCTCGCTCCAGGACATGTGGCGGCGCGCGCTCAAAGGTCCCGCCGCCGCCGAATTCATGCTTGATCTGATGGCGCAGCACCCCGGCTGAGCCATTATTCTCCACTATGTTTTTGATTTTCTTTATGAATTGGGGAAATGCCGGGAAAACCCGGGGTACAATAAATGAGAAGATTATTGTTTTTTGAACAAAATCGTGATGTTATGGGGTATTGCATCCCGCCAACCTCTGGCCCGCCGATTTCTGGATAGGAGCACGCAGTGAACATGGGGGAGTATGAATTCGCCTCCCAGCCCTTCGTGGTTGGAACCAGCACGGAATCGGATTTTCCGGTTCACACCACGATCGAGGAGACCCTGACCGAGGTTCTCTCCAATGAATGGGTCAATGACGAATACAAGCACCTGGTCGTCACCGCATCGCCCAAGGCGATGGCGGTGCAGCCGGGCCAGTTTTTCCAAGTCCTGTGCCCGTCGTCTGATCAAGGCGATCTGTGGTTCCGCCGGCCCCAGAGCATCTATGCCATCGACCGGGACAATCAGCGCCTCGAGTTCCTCTACAAATGCGTCGGCCGCGGCACCTATGGCCTCGCCACCCTTGAGCCCGGCGACAACTGCAACATCGTCGGCCCGCTGGGCATTGGCTTCACGCTCGATCCCGCTTGGAACAACATCGTGGTGCTGGGCCGTGGCGTCGGGCTTGCGACTCTGGCGCCGATTTCCCAGCTTGCCGGCGAGCATGGTGTCGGCGTCACCGCGATCCTCTCAGCCCGCAATCCCGATTACCTGTTGTCCCACGATAGGTTCGAAAAAATCGGCGCCACCATCGTGCCCATAACCGATACCGAGGGCACCAGCGATGTCAACAATGTCGAGAAGATTCTCCGTGGACTGATCGAGGACGGCAAGGCCGACGCGTTGTTCACTTGCGGGTCAAACCGGTTGTTCCAGTTGATGAAGCGCCTTGGCAAGGAATTCGATATCCCCGGCCAGATCGCCATGGAGCAGGTCATGGCCTGCGGGCTGGGGCCCTGTTACGTCTGTGTCAAGACCTTCGAGGTCGATGGTGAAAAGGTCCTTCGCCGGGTCTGTATCGAAGGCCCAGTGTTCAATATGCAGGAGGCCGTGGGATGGTAGATCTTTCCGTCAATGTCGGCGGTGTCGAGCTTGCCAACCCGGTGATGCCGGCTTCGGGCTCGTTCTCGGCCGAATTCGCCAATGTCATCGACGTCAACTGCCTGGGCGCCCTGGTGGCCAAGACCGTGTCGCGCAATTTCCGCGCCGGCAACCCGACGCCGCGCGCCGCCGAGGTCGAGGGCGGCATGATCAACTCCATCGGTCTTCCCACCAAGGGGCTCAAGTATTTCCTCGACGTGCAGATCCCCGAATACAAACAGTTCACCCCGCCGCTGATTGCCAGCATCTCGGCCGAGGACGCCGACGATTTCCAGGCCATGGCGCGGGACGTCAACGTGCCCGGCGTCGATGCGATCGAGATCAACATCTCTTGCCCGACCCGGAAGCCCGGCGGCGGCAACTTTGCCCTGCAGGCCGAACACACCCACGATATCGTCCGCCGCGTGCGCTCCGAGACCGATAAGCCGGTGTGGGCGAAACTGTCGCCCAATGCCGGCGAGATCGTCGATGTGGCGCTCGCCGCCGAAGACGCGGGCGCCGATGCGCTGACCGTGGCCAACACCATCCTTGCCATGAAGATCCATGTGGACAGCTTCCGGCCCGCCCTTGGCAACAAGATCGGCGGTATATCGGGCCCAGCGGTGAAGCCGATCATCCTGCGCATGGTCTATCAGATCGCCAAGGCGGTCACGATCCCGGTCATCGGTTGCGGCGGCATCTCCAACGCCGAGGACGCCATCGAATATATGCTCGCCGGCGCCAGCGCGGTCGAGATCGGATATATCAACTTCCGCAACCCCACCGCCATGATCTCGATCATCAACGAGTTGGAACAATGGTGCGATAAGCGGGGAATCAAGCGCATCGCCGATCTCACCGGTGCCGTGCGTGACGGCGACATGGAGACCGATACCTACGCCGCCGCCGCTTCGGGCCTTTAATCCGGCTCTCCGGTCTTGAGGATATTGCGCGGCGGCCCCGGCCCCACTAGGCTCCATCTCGCATAACGTCGGAACAACAACACGGGGCGGCATGACCGACAGCATCACCATCCGCAAGCCGGACGACTGGCATCTGCATGTGCGCGACGGCGAGATGCTCAAATCCGTCATGCACTTCACGGCGAGGAATTTCGGCCGCGCCATCATCATGCCCAACCTGGTGCCGCCGGTGACCACCATCTCCGACGCCATCGCCTATCGGGAGCGCGTGATGGCGGCGGTGCCGGAAGGCTCGGGCTTCCAGCCCCTGATGACGTGCTATCTGACCGACGACACCGACGCCGACGAGATCGAGCAAGGCTTCCGGGACGGCATCTTCACCGGCGTCAAGCTCTACCCGGTGGGGGCGACCACCAACTCCGCCTATGGCGTCACCGATTTCGACAAGGTCCGCCCGGTGCTGGCGCGGATGGAGAAGATCGGCATGCGGCTCCTGATCCATGGCGAGGAGGCGTCCGATCCCGCCATCGATGTGTTCGACCGCGAGGCCGTGTTCATCGACAAGCGCCTCATACCCATGACCAAGGATTACCCAGACCTCCGCATCATCTTAGAGCATGTGTCGTCCCGGGTTGGGGTGGACTATGTGCGCTCGGCGGCGCCGCAAGTGGGCGGCACCATCACGCCCTATCACATGCAGCTCAACCGCACCGACATGCTGGGCTACGGCATCCGCCCGTATTATTACTGCATGCCGGTGCTCAAGCGAGAAGAAGACCGCACGGCGGTGCTGGGCGCCGCCACGTCGGGGGAGGGGTGTTTTTTCCTCGGCACCGATTCCGCGCCCCATCCAGTGGCCTTGAAGCTCGCCACCTGCGGCTGCGCCGGGTTGTTCAATGCTCCCGTCGCCATCGAGACCTATGCCAAGATTTTCGATCAAGCCGGCGCGCTGGACAAGCTCGAGGCTTTCGCCGCGCTCAACGGGGCGGCCCATTACGGCCTTCCCGCCAATGACGACACCATCACGCTTGAGCGCGCAAGCTGGACCGCGCCCGCCGAGGTGACGGTGCCAGGCCCGGAGGCGCGCGCCATCATCTACCGTGGCGGCGAGACCATCGAATGGCGGGTGGTTGCCGGCTGAGCCGCCATCGCTCTAAATAGCTTGCCAAAATTCGAATATATCGTGGATGATGCGCCGGCTTGCCGAACCATGCGGCACCGGCCATGAGATACCAAATAAGCTTGGGGATGGCGTTGGAATGGTGGATCAAACACAAGATGCGGTGGCGCGGCTGCGTTTGCTCGACAGCTGCGCCGTGTCCGATGCGCTGGACAGTCTGAACCTCCCCGCCGCCGTCACCGGCATCCAGCGTCTTGCCACCGACAAAGCCATCGCCGGGCGGGTGATGACCGTCAAGCTCGGCACCGAGAAGCGCGACGATGGCCCGCCCCGCCATTTGGGCACGGCGGCGGTGGAGGCGGCGGAACCGGGCGATATCCTGGTGATCGAGCAACTGACCGGCATCAATGCCGCCGGCTGGGGCGGCGTGCTGTCCAATGCCGCCCAGGTCAAGGGCATCGCCGGCATCATCGTCGAAGGACCGGCCCGCGACATCGAGGAATCCCGCGAGCTCGGCTTTCCCGTCTTCGCCCGCTCAGCCACGGCCCGCACCGCCCGCGGCCGCATCTTCGAAGTGGATTTCAACGGCGACATCACCGTCGGCGACGTCACCGTGGCGCCCGGCGATCTGGTCATCGCCGATGCCAGCGCCGTGGTTTTCGTGCCGGCCGCGCGCGCCGATGAAGTGCTGGCCGCGGCCGAGCGCATCACCGAAAAAGAGCGTTTGATGACGGTGGCGGTGCGCCGCGGCGATCCGGTGAGCCAGGTGATGGGCGCCGATTACGAACGCATGCTCAACCAAGCGGATAAGGCGTAGTGATGGGCTAGGGCACGCCGGGGGGACACACCCGCACCTGGGAGTAATTCCGCCACCGCGCCGGCTGCGACCATATCTAGCACCGCAGTCCCAGCCCTATTCGCGCCGGGCAACTAAGGCGTTCCGGTCGCCGGGATTTTGCCTATAATCGCGAAATCTACTGGCGGAAACCATATACGGAAACCGCCGATACCGGCCCTATGCGAAGGCGAATGCGTTATGAATATCTCCATCTTCGACCCCAACACCCGGTCCGTCCTGTTGGCGGCAATGGGCGGCATGATGGCCGCCGCCTATCTGGATACCAAGGATATCGTGGACCTGGGTTTCGGGTTCCCCCCCGGTGGCATCATGGAAGGCGCGGCGATTGCGATCATCGGGTCCGGGGCGGGTTACGCGGTTTTGTATGTGTTCCGCAAATTGAGGGAATTCGTCACCCGCAACCGGGATTAGCGGCAAATCCAAGCCATCGCCGGATGAGGCGGAATTACTGAATCTCTTGGGGGTGGCGCGGCCAAGGGATATAGTTGTACAAGGGAATGTGAGATTTCTGCGGGTCATGACCGGACAATTACCGGAGAAACGCTGGGGAAAGCCGCGATGATGACACCGGAAGAAAATGTCCGCATCACCCGTGTCGGGCCCGGCACCCCGGCGGGCGAATTGCTGCGCCGCTATTGGCAGCCGGTGTCTGCGGCCGGGGAGCTTAGCGAAGACAAGCCGATCAAGAAGGTCCGGGTCCTTGGCGAGGATCTGGTGCTGTACCAGGACCTTTCGGGAGGCTATGGGCTGGTGGCGGAACGCTGCTCCCACCGGCGGGCGTCCCTGGCCTATGGCAGCGTCGACGAAGAGGGCATCCGCTGCCCTTACCATGGCTGGAAATACGATGCCCGCGGCAAATGCCTGGAACAGCCGGCGGAGCCGGAAGGCAGCAGGTTGAAGGACGAGATCCAGCATACGGCCTACCCGGTGGAAAGGCTGGGCGGTTTGTTGTTCGCCTATCTGGGCCCCGCGCCGGCGCCACACATCCCCCGTTGGGATGTCCTCGCCTGGGAGCACGGCAAGCGCTGGGTTCAAATCCATACGCGGTTGGATTGCAGCTGGCTGCAGGCGATGGAAAACTCGGTGGACCCGTCTCACCTCTACTGGCTGCACGGCAGGACCGCCCATTTGGCCAAGATGGTGCCCAACTATGAAGAAAAGCACGAATTCATCCAGTTCGATTACGGCATCATGAAGCGGCGCACCACGCCCGCCACCGCCCCGGACCGCAAGGCCCAGGTGGACCAGCACCCGCTGGTCTTCCCCAACACCTTGCGCCACGTCCTCAAGGACAAGAAAAACGGCCAGATCCGGCACAATCTCCAGTTCCGGATGCCCGTCGACGATACCCACACCCAGGTTTACGTGGTGTATTTCGAGCCGACGGAGGGGGAACGCTCCCCGGCGGACGGCATCGCGCCCATCGAACACTTTAACCTGAAGGGTGAAGATGGTGACTACCGCATGGACATGGTGCTGTGCCAGGACGCCATGGCCTGGGAAACCCAGGGCCCGGTGTTGGACCGCTCCCAGGAAAATTTGGGCGTCTCCGACATGGGGATCGTCAAATACCGGCGTCTATTGCAGGAGCAGATCAAGATCGTCGAGGACGGAGGCACACCCCTGGGCGTGGTCCCGCATAAGGACCGCGACCAGGTCATCGAATTCGACGTCATCAATGAAAGAATCGGCGTCATGACGCCTGAGCGGCAAGACACCGTGAAAGTTTCGTAGACCTCTTGAGGAGGAAGAGCCGAATGGCCACCGTGATCGACCCCAAGGATAAGAAATGGAAACCCAAACCCCTTGATACCTATAAAGAATGGCAGGAAGCCCAGGGTATTCCGGTGGTCGCCGGGTTTTTCATCCAAGACGTGAATGCCGCCAAACTCGAACATTGGGATCTGAAGGGCGGGCCCGCCTGTTTCGTCGTGCTTGAAGGCACCGGCGGCACCAACGACGCATATATCTGTGAAATCCCCCCCGGCGGACAGTTTAAGCCGCAAAGTCATCTCTATGAGGAGATGGTCTATGTCACCCAGGGGCACGGCGCCACCACCGTATGGCATGATGACGGCCACAAGCATAGCTTCGAATGGGGGCCGGGAAGCCTGTTCGCGATGCCCTTGAACGCGTCCTATCAGCACTTCAA
>JAZFWG010000136.1:0-16792 GCA_036448135.1 Alphaproteobacteria bacterium | reverse complement strand
AGCTCGGGAGGGAAATGGCCAAATTCGGCGAATTTGTCATTGAAGTTGACCAGCCTCTGACTGGCATCGAACACGGCGAAACCCTGCGCCATGTTCGCGAAGGTGGTTTCGAGCAGCGCGGTCTTCTCCTCCAGCGCCACCTCCGCCTGTTTGCGGTCGGTGATGTCGGTGATGGTTCCCACATAGCCCTCGAGGGCGCCATCCGCCCCATGTTCCGGGCTCGCCTGGGCGTATACCCAGGTTTTGATCCCCATGGGACAATAGAAGCGGAATTCCGACTGAAATGGGGCTTTCGCCTTTAAGGCTGCGGACCATTCCCCCATGACACGTTCGCGGTCATCGGGATGCAGGCATTGGGTCCAGCCTTTGCCATTGGCTTCGATGGGCCCAATCCCCGCCATTTCGCACCACCGTTCATTGACATAAAGGCAATGCCCCTCGGCATCGGTCTGAAAGATGCCGATCGGTGAGTCCTTGGCCAGGGTATGAAAGCGTGCCTCGCTGGCCGCAAGATCATCGTCTGCCAGCTTGCGTTCGGTGATATCGGTAAAGGTGGACACGAAGCCGCCATCGGGCATCGGGCAACGGCTCACGGAAATGGTGACGCCATCGGACCGGCAGATTTCAGCCCGGAACAGTGAATTCGTTCCCAGGGTCTCAAAACGGTCCTTCAACACCCGATCGGCTATGCCCGGGCCGTAAAACCCCCGTTTGGCATTGAAACGTGCGATATCATCGAAGGCCCGTCCCGGCTGAATGAAGTCCGGCGGAAGATCAAGCAGTTCAATATATTTCTGGTTGAATGCGACCAGTTTGTGATCCGCATCGAAGACGCAGAACCCCTGGTCCATGCTGTCTAGGGCGGTCTCCAGAAGCGCCGATTTCTCGACGATTTCTGATGCGTTTTGCTTGCGCTGAGTACTGTCGCGGGTGATGCCGAACCTGGCTTCACACTGCCCTGCGAGACGGCGCCAGCGTGCCTTGATTGGCTCGGCCGGCGGGTCGGTCAGAGTCTTAATCGTCACGTCTTTCTCCAGCCGTATCCCTCAAGCTATTAGTAATATTTACATTGTAGTTAATGAATCGTTAATGAAAGCCAATCACATGGCCTTATCGGCCATTGTGGCCAGAAAATGCGCGGCCCTTTGGCACCGGCAGGGAAGAAGGAGGTAATGGTTGAAGGCGGTGATCTACACCAACCGTAACGGTGACCCGATCATCCGGTTCGCCGACGGCTCGGGGCGGGAGACCCACTCCGCAATCTCACGGAAGCCGGCGCCGTCGATGCCGGACCGGCGGCGGCATAAGCTTCACTGCGCCCTGGCGCAACCGGTCAAGTCCGGACAACCGGACGGGAAACCCTGAATTCGGCCGGCCCGGCTATTCCACCAACGCCGGGACCTTGGGAGGTTTGGGGGTCTTGGACGATTTGGCCTTGGTCGTCTTGCGGCCCATGGGCCCGGAACCGCCCTTTCCTCCGCGCTTTCCTCCGCCCTTGCCTGGACCCTTGGGCAGTTCGCGCAACTTGAAGACGGGCTTGTCGTCCTTGATGTCGACCTCGACCAAGCCGCCCTTTTCAATGCTGCCGAACAATAGCTCATCGGCGAGCGGGCGCTTGATGCTCTCCTGGATGACCCGCGCGAGCGGCCTGGCACCGAACAGCTTGTCGTAGCCCTTGACGGCGAGCCAGCCGCGGGTGGCGTCGGTGAGTTCGATCACGACGTTGCGGTCCGCCAATTGTTCTTCCAGGGCGATGACGAACTTATCGACGACCAAGGCGACGATGTCGGGCGCGAGGCTCGAGAAGCGGATGGTGGCATCCAGGCGATTGCGGAATTCCGGGGTGAACATGCGCTTGATCGCCTCTTCATCATCATCGACGCGCTGCGTGCGTTCGAAGCCGATGGCCTCCTTGGCAAGCTCGGTGGCGCCGGCGTTGGTGGTCATGATCAGGATGACGTTGCGGAAATCCACGCTCTTGCCGTTGTGGTCGGTCAGCTTGCCATGGTCCATGATCTGGAGAAGGATATTGAACAGGTCGGGATGGGCCTTCTCGATCTCGTCGAGCAGCAGCACCGTGTGGGGATTCTGGTCGACGGCGTCGGTCAAAAGCCCGCCCTGGTCGAATCCGACATAGCCCGGCGGCGCCCCGATCAAACGCGATACCGAATGGCGCTCCATATATTCCGACATGTCGAAGCGGGTGAGTTCAACCCCCAGGATACGGGCAAGCTGGCGGGCAACCTCGGTCTTGCCGACCCCGGTGGGCCCCGAGAACAGATAGGAGCCGATCGGCTTCTCCGGTTCACGCAGGCCCGCGCGCGCGAGCTTGATGGCGCTTGCCAGTGCCCCGATGGCCTCATCCTGGCCGAACACCACGCCCTTCAGTTCACTTTCGAGATTGCGCAGGCTTTCCTTATCGGTGCTGGAGATGTTCTTGGGTGGAATCCGCGCGATCTTGGCCACTATGATCTCGATATCCTTGACCGTAATAACCTTGCGCCGGCGGTTGATGGGCACCAGCATCTGCGCCGCGCCGGCCTCATCGATGACGTCGATGGCCTTGTCCGGCAATTTGCGGTCGTTGATGTAACGCGCCGAGAGATTGACGGCGCTACGGATGGCATCGTTGGTATAGCGCACCTTGTGGTGCTTCTCGTAATAGGGTTTGAGCCCTTGGAGAATCTTCACCGTATCGGCAATCGACGGTTCGTCGATGTCGATTTTCTGGAAGCGGCGCACCAGGGCGCGGTCCTTCTCGAAATAATTGCGGTATTCCTTGTAGGTGGTCGAACCGATGCAACGCAAGGTGCCGCTGGCAAGGGCCGGCTTCAACAAATTCGACGCGTCCATCGAACCGCCACTGGTGGCGCCGGCGCCGATCACGGTGTGAATCTCGTCGATAAACAGGATAGCGCCCTCGTGATTCTCGAGCTCGCCCAACACCGCCTTGATGCGTTCCTCGAAATCGCCGCGGTAGCGGGTGCCCGCCAACAGCGCCCCCATATCGAGGGAATAGATGGTGTCGCCCAAAAGCACTTCGGGTACCTCGCCATTGACGATGCGCAACGCCAGCCCCTCGGCGATGGCTGTCTTGCCGACCCCGGATTCGCCAACATAGAGGGGATTGTTCTTGGTGCGCCGGCACAGGATCTGGATCGTGCGCTCGACCTCGTCGACACGTCCGATCAAGGGATCGATCTTGCCGCGGGCCGCCTTCTTGTTAAGATCGACACAATAGGAGTCCAGGGCCTCATGGCCGCGTTTGACATCCCGGTCACGGTCGCGGTCCCGGTCCCGGTCCCGGTCCCGATCCCGGTCACGGTCGCGGTCCCTCGGCGATTCTGATTCCGAGCCACGGGCGCTACGGCGTTCGGACCGCGAAGACACCTTGGCGATGCCATGAGAGATATAATTGACGGCATCGAGGCGCGTCATCTCCTGCTCCTGCAGGAAATAGACGGCGTGGGACTCGCGTTCCGAGAATAGGGCCACCAGGACGTTGGCACCGGTCACCTCTTCACGGCCCGAGGATTGGACATGTATGGCGGCGCGCTGCAGCACGCGCTGGAACCCCGCGGTAGGTTTCGAATCCTCCTCGCGGTCGAGAACCAGGCTGGAGAGATCACTGTCGATATAAGTGACAAGATCCTCCCGCAGCCGTGCCATATCGATGCCGCAGGCGCGCATCACCGAGATGGCATCCTGATCCTCCACCAATGCCAGTAACAAATGCTCGAGCGTGGCAAACTCATGGTGGCGCTGATTGGCAAACGCCAAAGCGCGATGCAACGTCTTTTCCAAGTTACGCGACAGCATAAACCTTACCCCTCAATCCTTTTCTAGGGTGCACTGTAACGGGTGCTGTTGGTTTCGCGCCAAATCGATCACCTGTGTCACTTTGGTTTCGGCAATCTCGTACGGATAGACTCCGGCGACGCCGACACCACGTTGGTGGACATGAAGCATGATGTTTGTGGCTTCTTCGTGGCCTTTTCTGAAGAACCGCTCGAGTATATGAACAACAAACTCCATCGGGGTGTAATCGTCATTCAGCAGGATCACCTTGTACATGGAAGGTTTTGTTGTTTTCGCCTTGGTCCTGGTGATGACCCCGGTTGCAGGACCACCGGTGCCGGTGCTGTTGTCGCCGTCCTCATCACCGACACCAGCCGACATAACCCTAAGATTGCAGGAAATTAGCCAACTATACATAATGGCAATTATATTGTGTTCTTGGCCGCCGATAAAAGGGCCAAATACATTGGTTCATTCGCATAGACCGGGGACACGGTGCCCATCCATTGGCGCCGCAAGGGGTAAACAATTGGTTATGACAAGGGCCGGGCCCGCGCGTGTAAGCACGGGAGAAAAAAACAAGGAAGGGAAGCCGCGTTTCACCATGTAACCGAACACAATATAAAGCAAAACTCATATCAACCCAAATTCTTATTTTCCCGGCTTTGTCGTCGGTTGCATTAGCCGATTGCAAGACTAGCATGATTAATTGAAATTTAGTTTTTGATAATTACTTTCTAGACAACGAATCTTATATTATCTAGCATTGCCGCAGTATGGAATCATGTTCTGAACCGGCAAAGGCATATTTCCAGTTGGTAGTGCGTTTGCCCCAACACCAGCGACCAAATCACAAGCCTTGCCATGCTTTCCGGGCTGGCCGTTTTGCCGTGACCGCCTTTGCCGGGATATTGTGCCTGGGACTCATCCTGGTTCCGCTCCAGGCATTCGCCAAATACGCCTCCATCGTCATCGATGCCAAGACCGGCCAGGTCCTGCACCAGGTCAACGCCGACACCCGAAATTATCCGGCGTCACTGACCAAGATGATGACCCTCTATATGACTTTCGAGGCCCTGAGTGACGGTCGCCTCAAGCTCGACCAGAAGTTGGTGGTGTCGCGGACCGCGGCCGGGCGGTCGCCGTCGAAACTCGGCCTCCGGCGCGGCGAGAAAATCAAGGTCCATGACATCATCCTCGCCCTGGTGACCAAGTCCGCCAACGACGCCGCCACCGTGATGGCCGAGGCCATTGGTGGGTCCGAACGCCGTTTCGCCCGCATGATGACGGTGAAGGCGCGTGAAATCGGCATGGACAACACCACCTTCCGCAATGCCTCGGGCTTGCCCAACCGGCGCCAGCTCACCACCGCCCGGGACATGGCGATTCTCTCCCGCGCTCTCTATTTGGATTACCCCCAGCATTACCACCATTTTTCCACCCGAAAATTCACCTACAAGGGCCTCACCCACAAGAACCACAACAAGTTGCTTGGGCGATATAAAGGCATCGACGGCATCAAGACCGGTTATATCCGCGCCTCGGGATTCAATCTTGCCGCCTCGATAGAACGGAAAGGCCGCCGTCTCATCAGTGTCGTCATGGGGGGCCGCTCGCCCAGGTCGCGCGACCGCCACGTCATGAGCCTTTTGGAACGCGCCTTCGCCCGCCTTGAGGGGGGCGACACGGTGGCCGCCGCCCCGGCCGTGGCGAAGAAAACCGTCAAGCGGCGCTTCCGCAAGAACCACACCAACGGCGTGGTCATGGTGCCGCCGCGCAAGCCCACCGTCGATGAAAAGACCTATTTCAGCGTCATGGCGAGCTTGCCGCCGGTGAAGCGCCGGCGCTGGCGGGCCTGGTCCATCGAGGTCGGCGCTTATCCGCGCTTCGCCCCGGCGCACCTCGCGATCACCCGCGCCGCGGTCAAGGCCCCCCGCCTGCTGCGCCGTGGCCGGGTCGTCATCCTTCCCATCAAGGTAAAGAACGGCGCCACCCTTTACCGCGCCCGCATTGTCGGTCTCAGCAAACGCCGGGCGCACCGCGCATGCAAGTACCTGCGCCGCAAGGACATTGCCTGTAACCCCGTCCGACCCGACGGCAGCGTCGATGTCGCCAAATCCCGTACCAAGAAACGCCGCGCTACGAAACGCCGCTGAACCGGTTTGACCGACCGGCGTCACCGGCAGCCGGCTGTTTAGAATTGCGGCGGCACCACCCCGCTGGCTTCCAGTTCCCGCACCAGCTCCTGTTGCAACCGTTTCAGGCCCTCGGCGCTTTGCGCCTCGAGGCGGGCGACGAGAACGTCTTGGGTGTTGGAAGCCCTGAGCAGCCACCAGCCATCGGCCCCGGTGACCCGGACACCGTCGCAATCATTGATCTCGGCGCCATCATCGCGCAACCGCGCCTTGACCTCATCGACGACGGCGAACTTGCGTTCATCGGCGCAGGGAAAGCGGAGTTCCGGCGTGTTCACCACCTCGGGCAATTGGTCGCGAAGCTGGGCCAGGCTCGAACCCGACCCGGCAATAACATTGAGCAGCCGCACCGCCGCGTACAGGGCATCGTCGTAACCGTAATAGCGGTCGGCGAAGAAGATATGGCCGCTCATCTCGCCGGCCAGCGGCGCGCCGGTCTCGGCCATCTTGGCCTTGATCAGGGAATGGCCGGTGCGCCACATCAAGGGCTTGCCGCCGAGCCGCGCGATCTCGTCGAACAGCACCTGGCTCGCCTTGACGTCGGCGATGATGGTGGCGCCGGGATCCTGGCTAAGCACCTCACGGGACCAAAGCGCCATCAACTGGTCGCCCCAGAGGATGCGCCCTTGGCCATCGACGACGCCGATGCGGTCGCCATCGCCATCGAAGGCGATGCCGAGATCGCAGCTTTCAGCCCGCACCGTATCCTGGAGCTGGACCAGGTTCTCGACCACCGTGGGATCGGGATGATGGGCGGGAAAGCTGCCGTCGACATTGTCGTTAAGAAGAAAATGGCGGCCGGGAAGGCGTTCGGTCAGCGCCGCCATGGCGGGCCCGGCAGAACCGTTGCCGCTATCCCAGGCTATGGTCAAATCTTGCCCCCCAGCACCGGTGAAATCCTCTACCAGCCGCGACACATAGGCCTCGAACACGTCTACTTCCGCTTCGGCGCCGGCACCGGTGGTATAATCCCCGGCGGCTGCCAGGGCGCCGAGTTGGGTGATGTCTTCACCGAAGAAGGGCTTGTTGCCCGCCACCAGCTTGAAGCCATTATATTGCGGCGGGTTGTGCGAACCGGTGACCATGACGCCGCCCCGCGAAGGGCGCGAAAATACCGCGTAATAGAGCATCGGCGTCGCCCCCATGCCGATGCGGACCACGTCCATGCCACCGGCCTTGAGGCCCGCCACCACCGCGTCCTCCAATTCGGCGGAACTGGTCCGGCCATCACGGCCGACATGGACCGGCCTGCTGCCGCCATCGCCCCCGCCATCGCCGTCGCGCGCCAGCACCGTGGCGAAGGCGTGGCCGATGGCATGGGCATCGGCGGCAGTCAGGGTCTCGCCGACGAGGCCGCGAATATCGTATTCCCTGAGGATGGAGGGGTCGAAGACGTGCACGGTCATGATGTCCGGCGAGGGGGCGCCTCATTGCCCCGGCCCAGGGAGATATATTCGAACCCCGCCGCCATCATCTCTTCCGGGGAGTAGATGTTGCGAAAATCCACCACCACCGCCCGGGCCAGTCGATCCTTGACCGCCGCCAGGTCGAGGGAACGGAACTCGTTCCATTCGGTGAGGATGGCGAGCACATCGGCGCCGGTCATGGCGTCATAGGCGTCCTTGCACCACACCACGCCATCGAGGAGCTTCTTGGCTTCCTCCATGCCCTCGGGATCATATGCGTGCACCGCCGCCCCTCTGGCCAAGAGCGCGGGCACGATTTCAAGGCTCGGGCTTTCGCGCATATCGTCGGTGTTGGGCTTGAAGGTGAGGCCGAGGACGGCGACGGTCTTGCCTTCGACCGAACCACCCACGGCCTTGACGATGCGTTCGACCATCGCCTTCTTGCGTTCATCATTGACCGCGACCACGGTCTCGACGATGTGCAGCGGCGCCTCCACCGACTGGGCGGAGCGCACCAGCGCCAGGGTATCCTTGGGGAAACATGACCCACCATAGCCGGGGCCGGGATGGAGGAACTTGCGGCCGATGCGGCCATCGAGGCCGATGCCGCGGGCGACGTCGTGGATGTCGGCGCCGACCTTCTCGCAGAAATCCGCCATCTCGTTGATGAAGGTGATCTTGGTGGCGAGGAAACTGTTGGTGGCGTATTTCACCACCTCGGCGGTCTCGATGGTGGTGAACAGGATCGGCGTTTCCACCAGATAGAGCGGCCGGTAGAGGCCGCGCAGGACCTCCCGGGCGCGCTCTGCGTCGGTGCCGATGACGACCCGGTCGGGACGCATGAAGTCGTTGATCGCCGAGCCTTCGCGCAGGAACTCCGGGTTCGCGGCGACGTCGAAATCCCCATCGGGGCGGACCCGGCGGATGATGCGCCCGACCTCGCGGCCGGTGCCCACCGGCACCGTCGATTTGGTGACGATCACCGCATAGCCGTCCATCGCCCGGGCGATGTCCTCGGCGGCGGCATAGACGTAAGAGAGATCGGCGTGGCCGTCACCGCGCCGGGACGGGGTGCCGACGGCGATGAAGATGACATCGGCGCCCTTGACCGCGGCATCGAGATCGGTGGTGAAGGTGAGACGTCCGGCCTTGTGGTTGTTTCCCACCAAGGATTCGAGGCCGGGTTCATAGATCGGAATCTCGCCGCCATCGAGGCGGCGAATCTTGTCGACATCCTTGTCGACGCAGACCACCTCGAAGCCGAATTCGGAGAAGCAGGCCCCCGATACCAGACCGACATAGCCGGTCCCGACCATCACCACACGCATGAAAACGCTCCTAAAGACCTAGGGTGTGTAGTCATTTTACCTCGGCGATGATGCGGACGACGGCATCATGCAAATCCGGGCGGGCGAGCGCTATGGCCACATTGGCCTCGAGGAAACCCGCCTTGTCACCGCAATCGAAGCGCCTTCCCTCGAAACGCAGGCCATGAAACGGCGCCCGGCCGATCAATTGGGCCATGGCGTCGGTCAGTTGAATCTCGCCGCCGGCGCCGCGCTCGGCACGGGCCAAAAATTCGAAAATATCGGGTTGCAGCACATAGCGGCCAATGATCGAGAGCGTCGAGGGCGCGTCCGCCGGCTTGGGTTTTTCCACCAGACCCTTGACTTCGGCGATGCGGCCATCGTCGGCGCCGATCTCTAAGATGCCATAGCGGTCGGTCTGCGCCTTGGGCACATCCATCACCGCGACGACGTTGCCGCCCACCTCGTCATAGACCCCGATCAATTGTTTGAGGCACGGAGTCTCCGCCACCACCAGATCATCCGCCAGAATCACGGCGAAGGGCTCATCGCCGACTTCATCGCGGGCGCACCACACCGCATGGCCGAGGCCAAGGGGTTCGGATTGGACGGCATAGGTAATGTTTTCCGGCGCGGGAAAGCCGTTGATCGACGCCAGCTCCGCGCTCTTGCCCTTTTGGTTCAAGGTGTCTTCCAGCATCTCGGCGCGGTCGAAATGGCACTTGATGGCGTCCTTGCCGGGGCTGGTGACGAAAATGAACTCCTTGATGCCGGAGGCCTGGGCCTCTTCCACCGCATATTGGATCAGTGGCTTGTCCACCACCGGCAGCATCTCCTTCGGCACGGCCTTGGTCGCCGGCAGGAACCGGGTGCCGAGTCCACCCAAGGGAAATACCGCTTTTTCAATCACTTGAGCCATATCGTTAAACCATTTTCTATGCCGCACCACTCCCGCGAAGTGGCCAAGAACTTGTGCCACAGCAACCGCCGCCAGGCAATGGGCAAGGCGCCCTGGGAATCGAGCTATTTCTTCAACAGCACGTCCTTGGCCTGGTTGATCTTGGAGGCGAGATAGGTCGAGCCGCCGCGGTCGGGATGGGCCGTAGCCATCAGCCGGCGGTGGGCGGCCTTGATCTCGCCGGCGCCGGCGCCGCGTTTGAGGCCGAGGATTTCCAGGGCCTCTTCGCGGGTCATGGCCCCTGAGTGGAAACCGCCACCTGGACCGCCGCCATCACCGGCGCCCACGCCGGCGCGCTCGCGCCATTCGGCGCCATGGGCGCGGTCGAGATAGGCCTCGAGCACCCGTGCCGACTGCTCGTCGCCGGCCCGGCATTCCCGGTACAACGCCAAATGCTCATCGAGGCTGAGGTCCGCCAGCCGGCGGCCGGCGAAGGCGCCATCGATCACCTCGCCCGACATCTCGCCGGTGTCGTGGTCCAGGGTCATGTTGAGATAACGCGTCCGCGCCTCGGAGGCCTGGCCCGGCGACGGCCCGCCCCACGCCCTGGCCATGCGCCGCATCGCCCGCCAGCGCACCAGCATCGGCAGCAACAGCGGCAACAGCACCGCGGCCAAGACGCCCCGGCCCGAGCCATAAAGATAGAGGATACCGAGCAAACCAAAGACGATGATCAGGCCACGCAGAATGCCGGCGAGCACCTTGGGATCGACGGTCACCAGCCAGCGTCCTAGCAGCACAAGCCCGGCAAAAAATGCAAGACCGAGAAAGAAATAGGTCATGGTTTATCGATCCCGCCGGAAAGGCCGCGCCCTCATTTTACCTGACCCCACATTTCACCCCTCCTCCCCTCATTTTACCTGAGAGGTGATCTGGCGCACCATGCCGCCGGTCTTTTTGCCATAGTCCTCGAGCGCCCGTTTGCCGCCGGCGGCATAGACGGCGACGGCGCTGAGCAATTCGCGGAGTTGGCCGGCGCTTCCGGCATCGAACCGGCAATAGGCGCCGTTGGTCAGCCGCGCGATCTGCTTGAAGCCGCGTTCGGCCGCCGGGTCCATGCCCTCGTGGAACATGAAGGCGGGGACGCTGAGAAGACCGAGCTCACCGGCCAGCGCGCACAGCTCGTCGATGTCTTCCTCGATGCAATCGCCGACGAAGACCAGGGCATCGACCGGGCGCTTCTTGGTCTCGGTGATGGCGTGGCCGAGCACGCGGGAGATCTGGGTGTGGCCGCCGAGGCAACTCACCGCGGTCATGCGCCGCACCAGGTCTTCGGAATTGGTGGACCAGGGGCTGGCCCGGCATTCGCCGAAGCCGCGGTAGAACACCAGCTGCACGTCGAGCCCGCCCAGGCCGCTGGTTGCGGTGAACATTTCGCCCTGGATGTGGCACGCCTGGTCCCAGGTCGGCTCGCGGCTGGCGGTGGCGTCCATGGCGAAGATCAGCCGTCCCCGCTCATCCGCCGGTTTCATCACCGGCGTCACCGCCACTTTGGCGAGGAACGCGTCGATATCGGAACGGGTCCCCGGGGCCGGAAGCTTGTCGTCTTTCTCTGCCATGGCGCCATCATAGGCAATTCCCCAGGCGTGCGGAATCGCCTTGTGGCATGGTCCCCAGCCGTGCCTATTCGGTGTGGATCACGGCCTTGGGGTGGAAGGCGTGGAAGGCGAAGGCGAACTCGACGCCGTAGAGCACGTCCCGGAAGCCAGCGCCGGCACGGCGCTGGACCAGGACATTGCCGATGTCGCGGCCGGCGGAGATGTCGCCGGCATCCAAGGCCGAGTTTTGGCCCGGCTCCCATGTGATGACGAGATCGCCCTTGACGATCCGTTTCCTGGCTTTCACCAGTTCCAGGCTCCAGGCCTCCTCGCCGACCGACACAACCCGGGCTAGGGGTTTGATGCCCTTGGGCATCTCGCCACTATAGAGGAAGGGCCGGGGCGAGGAATCATAGCCGGCATAGGGGTTGGAGCCATAGGCGCGCATGCCAGGATTTGTCGGCACCAGGACCTTGCCCTGAGGCGCGCGGGCCTTGAATTTGGCGAAGGATTCGATCCTGGCCGGGATAAATTTGAGGCGGGTGCCGGTAAGCTCCCCGACGATGGCTTCGCCAAGGGCCTGCTGCCACCAGCTTTCGGTCTGGCGGTCATACATGACGAGATCGGAAAAGCGCAGCTTGCCGGTGGTGCCGAAATCCAGCACCCGGCCCGCGACGCGGCGGTCGAAGACGATGGCGGTGTTGCACAACGGGCAGAAGGTGACGGTGACCGGCACGCCCGCCACGCTGTCATTGACGATCTCGTGCCACATCAGGATGCGTAGCGGATAGGCCCGTATCTCGCCCTTGATGGTGAGACCGATCACCGGTTCGGTGGGTTTGATGTCCTTGATTTCGGACACCGGCTTGAATTTGGGCTCGTCGACGGGGGGGATGCCGTCCTTGGGCGGGCCGCCCGAGCGGATCTCGGATAAATCAATCGATGTCTTGGAGAAATCGGTCTTGCTCCACTCCCGCTTCCACCAGCCGGGATTGGCGGACGCACTTTCGATGCCGCCGAGCGGCAACACGCCGGACCATTTCCAGGCCATGAACGATGCCACCGCCACCACGGCGGCGAATACGGCCAGGGACCGGATGCGGCCTTTCCATTGCCATCGTGCCATGGCCCCAGTGTCGGATGCCGCCCGCCCCTTGGCAAGAAAACTGATGTCACAATTTCGTTATCGGTTGCTTTTTCACCACTGTACCGAACCGGGCGGGTTTTCGGCTTTCCTCGCCTGAATCGGTGGCTTAAATTGGCATCTGGCCAGGATTTCCCGGGCCCGAACAGAGCCTGGGCGTCAACTCATCAAAGATCGGGAGGAAAGCCGTGGTCGAGGCAAACGGCGGCGGAAAAGTTGCGGGCACCGGCGATGTGATCCCCAAGCGCGCCTATTACGCCACCTACGCCACCGGCTTTTTCGGCAACGGCATGACCTTGTTGCTCAAGGTGGTGTTTCCGCTGTGGGCGATCCACTTGGGGATGTCGGCGTCCATGATCGGGTTCGCCATCGGCATCTCGGCGCTGCTGCCGTTTTTGTTGTCGATCCATTCCGGCGTGTTGATGGACCGGTTGGGAACGCGGCGGGTCACGCTGGTATTCGCCATCACCACCATGGTGGTGACGCCGCTTTACCCGGCGTTGCCGTGGGTGGCGGCGGTGATCATCCTGCAATTGATCACCTGACTGACCACCAACATGGTCTGGGTCGGGGCCCAGTCCCTGATCTGCCAATACACCCAGGGCAAAACATCGATGCTCGGGCGTTTCAGTTTCTGTGCCCGCATCGGCACCCTGTCAACGCCGATTCTGATCGGCGCGGTATGGGACTGGGCGGGGCCCTGGGGCGCTTTCGTGTTCGGCGGGGTGTGGGCAGGAATGGTATGTCTCGCCCTTCTGGCGGTGCCGGTGATCGAGGATCTGCCAGAAGCCGAGGCGGTCAAGGTTCCAGTAAGCCAGAGCACACTGACACCGAAGATTTCCGATTACGTCCAGGCCTTTTCCCTGCTCGCCATTCCCGCCATCGCCTTCATCTTCGCCACCACGGCCCTGCGCATTTCGTCTTCGGGGATCCAAACCTCGTTCTATGTGGTCTATCTCGAGAATATCGGCCTCACCGGCACCTATATCGGAATCCTGATTTCGATCTCGGAGGGCATCGGCTGCTTCGGCACCCTGGCGGCGGGGCCGGTGGAGCGGTTCATCAAGCCCCATTGGGTGATGCTGTTGTTCGTGGCGATGTCGCTGTTCTTCGTCACCATCACGCCGCTGTTGGGCGGGATTATGGCGCTGTTGGCCTTTGCCACCGCCATGCGCGGCTTCGCCCAGGGCCTGACCCAACCGGTGATGTTCGGCATCCTCGCCCGCGCGGTCTCGGTCAAGCAACAGGGCATCAGCATCGGGCTGCGCACCACCGCCAATCGCTTGGCATCCATTTTCGTGCCCGTGATCATGGGCGTGGTCGCCGACGCCGTCGGCATCGAGGCAAGTTTCCTGATCATTGGCGGTAGCCTGATCGCGTTGTGCGCCGTGACCGCCCTGGTGGTCCAGCGCATCCCCGGTTTGCAGACCTGAGATCATGACAATTTCCACCACAGCCGAGCCGTCCCGGCGGGCCATCTACAGCACCTATACCGTCGGTCTGTTCGCCAATGGCTTGACCGATCTTCTTCTTGTCGCGGTGCCGCTGTGGGCGCTCAGCCTTGGCGTCTCGCCGACCCAGATCGGCATCATCGTCGGCGTCCGTCATGTTCTGCCAATGTTGTTCGCCATTCATGGCGGCGTCATGATGGACCGGCTGGGCACCGGCCGGGTGTTGGGCGTCATGGCCGCGGCCAGTGTCGCCATGGTTCCTCTGTATCCGTTGATGCCCTGGTTCCCGGCTTTGCTGGCGCTGCAGTTGCTGACCGGGCTGACGACCAATCTGAGCTGGTCCGGGGCCCAGACCTTAATGGCGCAGCTAACCAAGGGAGACGCGACCCAACTCGGCCGCTTTACCTCGGCATCGCGCATCGGCACTTTCTCGGCGCCGATTCTGGTCGGGGTGATGTGGGACTGGGGCGGGCCCTGGGCGGCATTCGCCTTCGGTGGGGTGTGGGCGGTGGGGCTCGGCCTCGCGGTCATGGCGGCGCCGCACCTGGCGCCGGCCAGGTCCGGCCCTCCGGCGGCGCTCGGCAATTTGATGCCGAAACTTTCCGATTACATCGAGACCTTTTCCTTGCTGGCGATCCCGGCGGTGGCGCTGGCGGTTGCGGTGACGCTGATCCGCCACACCACCTCGGCGATCCAAAGCTCGTTCTATGTGGTTTATCTCAGCGATATCGGCCTGACCGGCACCGCCATCGGCAGCTTGATCGCGGTGGTCGAGGTCTCCAGCGCCTTCGGCTCCTTGGCCTCGGGGCGCGCGGTGCGGCTGATGGCGCCCCATTGGCTGACCCTGGCACTCACGGTTGTCGCCATCGCGCTCATCGCCATCACGCCGCTGTTGGGCAGCATTGTCGCGGTCTTGGCCGTGGCCCAGGGGCTGCGCGGCGCCACCCAAGGGGTGATTCAACCGGTGCTGTTCTCGTCCATATCCAAGGCCGTGGGGCCGGATGTCCAGGGCGGCGCCATCGGCTTGCGCACCACCGCCAACCGCATCGGCGCCATCGCCACGCCCATGGTCATGGGTGTCATCGCCGATGGCGCCGGCATCGTCGAGAGTTTCTATTATGTCGGCGCAGGCCTGATCGCAATGCTGGCGGTGCTCGCCTTCATCGTCAGACGTACGCGGGCCTTCGCACCATGACCGTGCCCGCCACAGCCGAGCCGTCCCGGCGCGCCATCTACGCCACTTACGCCGTCGGATTCTTCACCAACGGCTTCGGCATGATCATGCTGGTGATCATCCCGCTGTGGGTCGCCGAGTTGGGTCTCACGGCGGTGATGATCGGCTTCGTCATCGGCATCCGGTCGCTGTTGCCGCTGGTGTTCACCATCCATGGTGGCGCGCTGATGGACCGGTTCGGCACCGGCCGCGTGGTGCTGATCCTCGGCGCAATGACCGCCGTGCTGAGCTTCCTCTATCCGGCGTTTCCCGGTGTCGGCCCGTTGATCGCCATCCAGATGCTGATCGGGCTCAGCGGCAGCATCTGCTGGCTCGGCGCCCAGACGCTGTTGGGCCAGCAGGCGCCGGGAAGCTCCCTCCATGCCGGCCGCTTCACCTTCTGCTCGCGGTCCGGCACCCTGATGGCGCCATTGTTGATCGGGGGCGCCTGGGATGTGTTGGGGCCGTGGGGGGCATTCTCGGTCATGGGGCTGTGGGCGTCCGGCATCGTCATCGCCGTTCTGGCGCTGCCGCGCCTTCCAATCACCACGCCGGCCAAACCGGCAGGGCTGGTGCGCTGGCGTGATCTGGCGCCCAAGCGCAGCTATTACATGGGGGCTTTTGCGCTTTTCGCCGTCCCAACCATCGCATTCGCCGTCATCTTGTCCTTCGTTCGCGTCGGCATTTCTGGGATGCAAGGCTCGTTCTACGTGGTCTATCTCGTCGATATCGGTATCACCGGCACCTTGATCGGGGTGCTGTTGACCGGGTCCGAGGCCTGCAACGCCTTCGCGGCGCTGGGCGCTGGCCGCATGACGCGATTCATCGCCCCCCATTGGCTGCTTCTGGGTTGTTTCGCCCTCGCCGTAGTGATGATGACCATCACCCCTGTTTTGGGGGTGTTCGCATTGTTTATGGCGGCGTCCTGCGCCCGTGGTGGATTCCAGGGACTGGGCCAAGTGGTGAATCTCTCGATCCTGTCCCATGCGGCAGGGCCCACGGCCCAGGGCATTACCATCGGGCTGCGGGCCACCATGGACCGGCTGGCTTCACTGGTGGTCCCCATTTTCATGGGGCTTGCGGTGGACGCCGCCGGCATCGAGAACAGCTTCTACATCACCGGTGGCGGCTTGTTGCTGATCACCGCCGGGTTCGGCTGGTGGGCGTTAAAATGCGGGCTTCGGACCGGGGAATAGGCTTTGTCCCGGGGCGGCCATCGCTTAAATTGTTGCCGCCCCAGAATGAACACAGAAATTGTTTCTGCCCCAAAATGAAAGCATAAAAGGGTTAGGGAGGACCCCCTTTGGATAGCCCCGCCACCCAGGCGCCGTCACGGCGCGCCGCACTGACCGCCTACGCCACCGGTTTGTTCGCCGACAGCCACGCCGAGTTGCTGGTCATCGTGATCCCGTTGTGGGCGCTTTATATCGGGATGTCACCGTTCGAGATCGGCGTCATCGTCGGTGCCCGATCGGTGCTGCCATTCTTCCTGGCCATACACGGCGGCGCGCTGATGGACCGCTTGGGCACCCGGCGCATATTGATCGCACTCGCGGTGTTCTGCATCATCCTGCCGCCGTTATACCCCCTGGCGACATGGTTTTGGCCCCTGTTGGCGTTACAGTTCTGCCTCGGCCTCGCCAACAGCCTCACCTGGATCGGCGCCCAGACCCTGGTGTGCCAAATCAGCGGCGCCGACACCACCATGCTCGGGCGCTTTTCGTTCTCGGCGCGCATCGGCGTCATGACCGCCCCCATCATCATCGGCGTCATGTGGGATAA
>JAZFWG010000135.1:0-4248 GCA_036448135.1 Alphaproteobacteria bacterium | reverse complement strand
CGTGATCGACGATCGCGGGGATGCGATTGTTGGGCGAGATGCCGAGGAAGTCCGGGGCGAATTGCTCGCCCTTGGAGATGTTGACGGGACGGATGTCATAGTCCTGTCGCGTCTCTTCCAGGAACATCAATGGTTTCATGCCGTTGGGCGTAGTCCACATATAAAGATCGATCATGGGTCTCACTCCTTTTCGATGGGGTGGTCAGGCGGCGGCTTCGACCATGACCGGCTGATTGGTTAGGGTGGGGTAATCGGTGTAGCCCGCCTCAAAGCCGCCATAGAAGGTCTCCGGGTCCGGGGTGTTGAGGGGCGCGTTCAACTGGAAGCGCTCCACCAGATCCGGGTTGGCGATGAAGAGCGCCCCGAAGGAAACCAGGTCGGCATCCTTGGCGGCGAGGACCGCGTTGGCGGTCTCGAATTGGTAGCCGCCATTGGCTATGTAAGGGCCGGCGAACGACCGCCGCAGCCTTTGGCGGTCAAAGCCCTGGTGGATGGCCTCTTCGTCTTGTTCGACCACATGGAGATAGGCAAGCCCTAGGGGGCTGAGCCGCCGGGCGACATGGCCGAAGGTCCCATCGGGATGGGAATCGGTGAGGCTGTTGAAGCTGTTGACGGGCGAAAGCCTGACGCCAACGCGATCCGCGCCCCACACGCCGGCAACCGCTTCGGTGACCTCCAACAGAAGCCGGGCGCGGTTCTCCACCGATCCGCCATAGGCGTCGATGCGCTGGTTGGCGCCATCGCGCAAGAACTGGTCGAGCAGGTATCCGTTGGCGCCATGGACCTCGACGCCATCGAAGCCGGCCTCGAGCGCGTTGATGGCGCCGGTGCGGAATTGGCCGATGATGCCTGGGATCTCACGGATATCGAGGGCCCGGGGGGTGACGAAAGGCTGTGGTCCCACCGCCGTGAAGGCATCGCCCTCGGGCCGGATTGCCGAAGGCGCCACGGGCAATGCGCCGTCGGGCTGCAGCGACGGATGGGAAATCCGCCCCACATGCCAGAGCTGAAGGAAAATGCGCCCGCCGTGGTCATGGACGGCATCGGTGACGCGCCGCCACCCGGCGATCTGCTGGCGGTTGTGGATTCCAGGCGTGCCGGGATAACCGACACCCTGGGGCGAGACCGGGGACCCTTCGGTGATGATCAGGCCAGCCGAAGCCCTTTGGCGGTAATAAATCGCGTTCATGGCCTGGGGCACGTTGCCGGCACCGGCGCGGTTCCGGGTCAATGGCGCCATCACGACGCGATTTTTGAGGCGATAGCGGCCGAGCCGCACCGGCTTGAACAGATCGGGGGTCTGGGTCAATTGGATGGTCATGGTTGGTCTCCTTTTCATCTCAGTGGTTCGGTCCAAGAATTAGGACCGATTGGTCCAAAACAGGTTCAAAAAAATTCAAATTGGTACATTGGTTAGCTGGGCCGGGGCGCACACCCCTCACCCACTTGGTCACCATGGGAATCGAAGCATTCCGCTCGCGCTGGGGTGGCGCTCCAAATGTCGTAGCAATTGAGCATGTAGAGATCCGACGTCTCCTGGTTATCCAGGGGCCAGTCATGCTTTGGGCTGTCTTCTCCGTGATGTCTCATTGTCTTGGTTCCTCTATCCATGGCTTGCTGCGGTGATTCTGTTCCAAACGGTCCAAAACCTGCAAAAAAAATCAATCGAGCGCCGACAATGCCATGGCGGTGATGTCGTCCAGCACACCGCGGTCGGGATTGGCCTTGCCGGTGACCAACAGGCCTTGGAGGCTGTTGGCAAGATGGCGCGCCAGGGTCCGGGGATCGTGGCGCGCCGTGATATCTCCGGCTGCCTGGCCGCGCTCAACCCCACGAAATATCGCATCCTCCATATGGACGAAGGCGGCATACACCCGGGCGCGGGCGTCAGGGTCGTTGAGGGCGACCTCGACCGCTGAGTTCTGGGCAAAGCAGCCGCAAGTTTCGCCACGGCACAGCAAATCCTCGACAAATTTGGCAAATACCGCGGCAATGCCCGACCTGGCATCGGGAGCGGCATCGATGACGGCGGCGACATTCCGCGCCGCAATGGATTTGCAATAGTGATCGAGGGTGGACAAGAAGAGCTCGTGCTTGTTGCCGAAGACGTTGTAAAGGCTTGACTTGCTGATCCCCATGGCGGTGATGAGATCGCGCAGCGACGTCGCCTCATAGCCCTTGGCCCAAAACACCTCCATGGCCTTTTCGAGGGCTTGGGTGCTGTCGAATTCTCTTGGCCGTGCCATCACATTCCATCCCGATAAATTGCACATAGGAAAATACATGTTTTGGACCGATCGGTCCAGTAACATTTTCGTGAGGTCAAAACCGCCCGCGAGGCGCATACCAAGACAGGGCATGCCAATACAGCCGCAACTGGCGTGCGGCCCGGTTGGCCTCGAGCTTGGGGCTTGTCAGGTCATAGCCCAAGCGTGCCAAACGGCGAAGATCGGCCGCGGCCAAGGTCGCCGGCAGCAGGGCCGGAAGCGCCGCCCGGGGTGCGTCCCGGCCCGCCTCGCGGGCACGCTGGAGGTGGTCCCAGGCCCTCTCGGCGATGGGCCGCGCCACTTGGGCGATACGCGCAATTTGGGCTGGCGCCGGCGACGCGGTTTTGGCCACCAGCGCATCCGCCCCGATACCGGCGCCCTCCATCAACGCCCAGGGCAAATAGAGCCGCCCGGCCAGGGCGTGATGTTGGGCGGCGCGCAAATGGCCAGAAAGCGCCCAGGCCATGCCCACATGCTTCGCCGCTTGACGCACCCCCCGGCCGTCTTGGCCCAGCACATCCAGGGCGAGGCCGGCCAGGGTCGCGGATGTGGCCTCGGCATAGGCCTCGAACGCCGCCAAGTCGGCGAATGGCCGGTCGTCGAGATCGAAGGCGCGGCCATCCAGCATGCGTTTGAACGCCGCGTGGTCGAGCCCATGGCGGGTGATGGTCCGGGCCAGGGCCACCGCGGTTTGGTGGTTCGGAACTGGCTTGCCGCCGTAATGGGCCGTCAAGGCGTCGCGCCACCATTGCAGGCGCATATGGCCCAGGAGCGGCTCCGAGACCGTCTCCGGGATACGGGCGAGTTCGAGGTTGAAGGCATAGAGCGCCATCAGGCCCCGGCGCGCATCCGCCGGGGCGAACAGCGCGCACAGGAAACGGTCGCGATCAAGGCGCCGCACCTCGCCGGCGCAATAGGAAAACGCAGAATCCAATTCCATACTGTGCCATATATAGCGCTTCGATCACCGCCGCCAAACCATGGGGCCAGGATTGGGTGACCCGATTGCAGAGTGAAAGCGAAGCCGAAGCCGAAGCCGCCACCTTCAGTGCCCAAGGCCAGGGCCCGACCAAGGGGCCAGGCGACGAGAACTTCCCCGTTGCATCAAAACTGATCCCGGCGCGGTTCCGTCACACCATCTTAGCGTTTTACCGCTTCGTACGCCTGGCCGACGACATTGCCGACGCTCCCGACCTTGCACCCGAGACCAAGACCGCCTGGCTCGAAGCGCTCGACACCGCACTGGAGCGTGGCCGCGCCGATGATGCCGCGCCGCCGCCGCCCGGACTGGATGCCGCCGTCATCGCGTGCGCCTACCGCACCCGGAAGATCTTCGATGACGCCGGACTTACGCCCCTCCATGCCCGCCACCTGCTTCAGGCCTTTCGCCAGGACGCCACCAAGGGGCGCTACCGCGACTGGAACGAACTTTTGACCTATTGCCGCTATTCGGCGGCGCCGGTGGGGCGCATGCTGTTCGACGTCCATGGCGAGGACAAGAGCGGCTGGCCGGCCTCGGAGGCGCTGTGCGCTTCGCTACAGATCCTCAACCACCTCCAGGACTGCAAGTCCGACTACCAAGAGCTCGACCGGGTCTATCTCCCGGAACCCTGGTTTCGCGATGAAGGCATCACCGTCGATGCCCTGGCGGCGCCGCAAGCGTCCGCGGAACTGCGCCGGGTGCTTGACCGCACCCTCGAGGGCGTGCAGCGCTTGAATGGGCAGGCCCAGCCCTTGATCGGCCACATCCGCCATATCAGCCTCCGCATCGAGGCCGCCATCATCGTCTCCATCGCCGAACTTCTGGCAGCCAAGCTCGGGCGCTGCGATCCCATTGCCCGGCGGGTGGAGTTGTCCTGGTTCGAACGGCTCAGGGCCGGGGTCAAAGGGCTGGTCCGGGGATTGGCCGCGCGGTAATATTCACCCCGCAGCGGCCGGGGCAAGCCGGCAACTTAATCGGCACATGGCCGTTGCGATGGGA
>JAZFWG010000134.1:0-2846 GCA_036448135.1 Alphaproteobacteria bacterium | reverse complement strand
GAGTGGATGATGTTGGGGCCGTGCTGGATGTGCCCGACGTAGAACATGTCGAACTTGGCAAACAGCTCGCGGGCGATCTCACGGCCGCCCAGGCCGTAAAAGAAAGTGTCCCACTCGCCCTCGGTGCGGAGCCCCAGCGGATAGGAGCTGAAGAACACCGAAGCCGGCATCCGCCCCGCCCAATAGAGGGTGAACGGGTTCATGGCGTCGAGGACGCCGTTTTTGACGGCATCGAAAAGCTGCCACTCGCCGACCACTTCCTTGCCGCCGAAGGGCTTGAAGGCAAGCTCTCCGCCGGTCTTGTCCTTGATGCCGTTGCACCAGTCCTTGAACAGTTTGAGGCCGATGCCGCCCGTCCAGGACGTCTGGATGCGCCAGGTCGTGGTTTTCGCCGCCTCGGCGTTGCCAATATAGGGAAAGCCGAACTTGTCGGCTGCGCCGAGAACCGCGGCGGTTCCACCGACGGCGGCGGCGCCCTTGATCAAGCCGCGCCGGGAAAAGGCCTTCGCCGCCCGAGCGGTCTTTTCGGCTGTTTTCGATGATGTCATGATTAGTCTCCCTGGTTGTTATAGAGGGACTTTATCCCTCTATGCCTGGAAGTGACAACCAGTTCTTTGGCGGCTCTTTGGCGGCTCTCTGGTCTCCTGCCCGCCCGGATCACATTCCGGCCGCGCCCTTGACGGCGATCACGACCGCGACATAGCGTGCGCCCTTGCCGGCGGCGACCAGGACCAAAAACTTCCACACATTCACCTTGAGCACGCCGGCGGCGAAAGTCAGGGGATCGCCGACCACCGGAAGCCAGGCCAGCAACAAAGACCACACCCCATAGCGGCCGAACCAGGTGGTCGCCTTGTCCAGCCGCTCAGGCTTAATGGGGAACCACCGGCGGCTGCGCCAGGACAGGCAATAGCGCCCCAAAGCCCAATTGACCCATGCGCCGAGGGTATTGCCGGCGGTGGCCAGCGCCACCAGATACACCCCCTCACGCCCTCCGGCGGCGGTCAGTCCCGCCAACACCGCCTCCGACGACAGCGGCAGCAAGGTCGCGGCAAGGAAGGCGCTGAGGAAAAGTCCGATATCCCCTGTCATGGTTCAAACTTTAGGGTTCGTGGGGCGGAGAGGAAATTTGGAAAGTGCATGTTTAAGAGGTATTCTGATTGATGATGAAGGATACAGCCATGCAGGCGGTTGATCCATGATAAGGCGTGGTTACCACATCTTGGCGGTGCTTGGACTGGCGATTGTGCTCGCCGGCACCCAGGCCACCGCGCGCCGTGGCGCCGAGGCCCCCCCGGGGGCGGAGGTGCTCACCGGGATGATGCTGGTGGCGACCCCGGAGATGATGGACCCCCGGTTTCGCGAGACCGTGGTGTTCATGGTCAACCATAACCGCGATGGCGCCATGGGGCTGATCGTCAACCGCGTCATCGGCAAGATGGAATTGCATAAGTTGTTGCGGGGGTTCGGCGTCAAACGCACGGGCATCAAGGGCTCGGTCCGGGTCCACTATGGCGGCCCGGTCGAGCCGAGACAGGGCTCGATCCTCCATAGCGCCGATTTCCTGCGGGACGAAACCGTTCTCGTGACCCGGGACGTGGCGTTGACCCGTGACATCAACATCCTATTGGACATCGCCGGCGACAAGGGGCCCCGGAAAAGTCTCGTTACTTTGGGATATTCCGGCTGGGCTGGTGGCCAACTCGAAAACGAGCTCAAGCGCAAGGATTGGTACGTGGTCCCGGCCGATACGGACATCATCTTCGACGACCGGTTCGACACCAAATGGAAGCGGGCCATGGCAAAACGCGGCGTCGACCTTTAGGGTGAGTGCACACCCTACCCCCGAACCAGACATCCCGCCCACCGGCAATATTGCCAAGGCGCTATGGTCTCGCCTTGATGGCAATGTCCGCGGCGCGGTGATGATGTCCCTGGGCGCGTTTTTGTTGGTGGTCATGTCCACCTTGGTCAAGGCCCTTGGCCAACGGCTCGACAGTTTCCAGATCCTGTTCGTCCGGGCGCTGTTCGGATTTCTGGTGGTGGCGCCGCTCTTGATGCGCAACGGATTGCAGGCGATCCGCACCGAACGCGCCGGGCTCCATCTTGTCCGTGGAGGTATCGGCGCGCTCGGCAATTTCTGCTTTTTCTACGCCCTGACCCACATGGTGCTGGCCGACGCCATGGCGATCCAGTTCTCGCGGCCGTTGTTCACCATCGTGCTGGCGTTCCTGTTACTCGGCGAAGTGGTTGGTTGGCGCCGCGCCACGATCACGGTGATCGGGTTTTCCGGCATCCTGTTGATCACCCGTCCTTTTACCGAAGGCTTCGAGCCGGTGGCCCTGATCGCGGCCTTGGGCGCGCTGCTCGGAACCGGGGTGGTGATCTCCATCAAGAAGCTCGCGCGCACCGAGAAGACCATGGTCATCATGTTCTACTACGCCATGTGGACGACCATCTTCAGCGCCATCCCCGCCGCCCTGGTGTGGCAACAGCCGGGCTGGCACGATCTTGGCCTGCTATGCCTGGTGGGGATCTTGGGCATCGTCGGACAGACCGCCGTGACCCACGGCATTTCCCTGGGCGATGCCACATTCGTGGTGCCGTTCGACTATCTGCGCGTGGTCTTCGCGGTCTTGTTCGGCATCCTGCTGTTCGCCGAGATTCCGACACTTTGGTCGTTCTCCGGCGCCGCCATCATCATCGGCAGCAATCTCTATCTGCTGCGCCGGGGGACGAAAGTGGCGGCGGGGTCCGGGCCTCGCGCGCCTCCCAATAGCCTATGAGGGCGCGGTTTCGCTGTTAGCACTCTCCGCCCTTGGCTGCCAACAGATTGAATTTATTAA
>JAZFWG010000133.1:0-4411 GCA_036448135.1 Alphaproteobacteria bacterium | reverse complement strand
CCATCACCTTCGCCGAGCAGACCGGGTTGATCTGTGACTTCGACCTCGCCATGTGCGAGAAGGTGGTCAATTGGCTCGACAAGGGCGGCCGCAAGGGGCGGCATTATATGGTGGCGGTGAACCTGTCCGGCAGCTCCATAGGTTCACCACGGTTCGTCGATGCCTTGCACGATCTGTTGCAGAAGAAAAACAGCCTGCGCCACCGCATTTTGTTCGAGATCACCGAATCGGCCCGCATTACCGACCTCGAGGCGGTCAACCGCAGCGTCCAGAGCCTGCGCGACGCCGGCCACAAGATCTGCCTCGACGATTTCGGCGCCGGCGCCGCCGCCTTCCAGTACCTGCGTGCCCTCGATATCGATGTGGTCAAGATCGATGGCGGCTATGTGCGCAACGCGCTCTCCACCGACAAGGGCACAGCGTTCCTGAAGGCGATGGCGGGTATGTGTAAAGATCTCGGCATCGTCACCGTCGCCGAATGGGTAGAGGACGAACAATGCCTCAGTTTCCTTCGTGAATGCGGTGTCGACTATGGCCAAGGCTACCTCTTCGGCGCACCTTCATCCGACATCACCATGTTCGAGGCCCCCCATCCCAACCTGTTCAACTAGACGTTTGCGGCCAGGATCGCGGGCTAGGGTGTGGTCACATAAAATCTTGCAGAAAGATGGCAATTAAATTCCCAAGGCTGATATCGCGATGGTGGGGCTCGGGCATGACCCATGCCTCCGCGGTGGCCGCAGGCCTGTTCGCCGATGGTTCGGGGGCACTCGCGCGCTATCCGGGGCCCGCCGTCCTGCTGACGCGAGAGGGCGAGAACAGCCACCGGGTGCTCGCCAACAACCGGCCCGGGGCGATCATCGCCGAGGCGTTCAACGAAGGGCTGGCGCCGCTGCTGACCCATCTCATCGAAGGCTCAATGGCCAAAGACGACGCCACCATCGAGACCATAGATCTGCCCCAGGCCATGGGTGGTGGCCGTCTAGAGATAACGGTCCTGCCTTTGGGCGATGGGGTTTCGGCTCTGATTCTGGGCCGTGACATTCTGCTCGAACAAAATTTGCTCGCGACCCTGGTGGAATCACGGCAGCGCTACAAGGACTTGGTGGATGCATCGAGTGCGTTCGCCTGGGAAACCGGTGATGACGGTAGTTTCGTCTTCGTTTCATCCGGCGGCGCCCTGGGCTATAGCGCCAACGAACTGGTCGGACGCGACTCCGGGAAATTCATTGTCGAGGTGCCGGGGGTCAAGGCCACGAACCCGTTTGTCGCCTCCGAACCGGTCACGGAAGCCGAGATCTGGTTCCGGCGTATCGATGGCACACCGGCCTGTCTGTTGACATCAAGCGTGCCGTTCAAAGACGACAATAGCAACTTGATCGGGGTCCGCGGGGTGTGCCGCGACATTACCGGGGCCCGTGAACGCGATGAAGCCCTGGCCCAAGCCCGCAACCGCGAACGGCTGCTGGCCTGTATGGTGCGCACCATTCGCGATGAAGTCGATCCTCTGAATATGCTGAATGCGGCGGCTTCCGCGATGGCCCGCGCCATCGCCGCCAAGGGGTGCCGTATCTACCGATGTCACGGCGACATGGGGTTCATTGCCGCCGCCGAGTTCGGCGCCTTGCCTGTCACCCTGTTGGAAGACGACATCATCAGCGCCGCCAAGGACCGCAGCGAACCCTTCACGCTGGATACCAAGGGGGGCCACGTGCTGGTGGTTGCCACCCGCCACCACCTGGGGGTGAATGGCGCCATCGTGCTGTGGCGTCCCCAGGAGGGCGAGTCTTGGACCGATGGCGACCATGACCTTTTTGCCGAGGTTGCCAACCAGCTCGGCATCGCCATCGAACAGATCGCCAACCATGAACAGCTCCAGAAGTACTCCCGCACCGATAGCATGACGGGGCTCTTGAACCGGCGAACCTTCAATGCCGAGCTCGAGCGCCGCTATCAGCGCATCAGCCGCACCGGCACCCCGGCGGCCCTGCTGTTCTGTGATCTCGACAATTTCAAGATGGTCAACGACGTTCACGGCCACCAAAGGGGAGATGACGCCTTGATGTGCCTCGCCAAGATTTTCATTGGCAACACCCGTGCCAGTGATCTGGTGGCGCGGCTTGGCGGCGATGAATTCGCCTTGTGGTTCGAGGACATGGACGCCGCCGCCGCCGAGACCAAGGTGCGCAACCTGCTCGAGTCCGGCAACGACAAATTGGTGGAGTTTTCAGGGGATCCCGACAAACCCCTGGGCTTGTCCATCGGTTTGGCCTTTATCGACCCGGAGGGACAGGAACCCCTGGAAGAGCTTATGGCACGTGCCGATGAGGCCATGTACGAGGCCAAGCATGGCGGCAAGGGTCAATACAGCATCGCGCCTCCGGCGGCGCCGATCCTTGGTGTGGACGGAAAGGCGGCAATGCCATGATCAAGTTGATGAGCCGCCTGCTGACCAAGATCGGCATTGGTGGCATCGATGATGCCGCCGTGGAGATCGTTTCCGCAGACAATCTGGCCTATGATGATGCCCGCGATCTCGCCCGCCATCCGGATCCCAATATTCGCCAGTCCCTGGCTGCGCGGAAGGATCTGCGTCCCGAGGTGCTCTATTACCTCGCCGAGGATGATTGCCCCGAGGTTCGACTCGAGATCGTCGCCAACGAAATGACTCCGTCCAAGGCCCATTTTCTGTTGGCCCACGACAGAGACGAACGGGTGCGCTGTGACCTGGCCTACAAGATCGCCCGCCTTACACCCGAACTCAGCCGCGAAGAGCAACACCGCCTGCAACAGGTCACCTACGAGATCCTTGAGATCCTTGCCCGCGACCAACTGGTCCGGGTGCGTCAGATCCTGGCCGAGACCCTCAAAGACGTGGCTTCGGCACCGCCAAGCGTGGTCAAGAGACTGGCCATGGATACCGAGCTTTCCGTCGCGGCCCCGGTGCTGGAATTCTCGCCATTGCTCACCGACGACGACATTCTCGAAATCATCAGCTGCGGCCCGGGGCAGGGGGCGCTCTCGGCGATCTCGCGGCGGCCCACCGTCTCGGCCCAGGTGTCCGATGCCATCGTCGATAGCGACGATATTCCCGCCATCACCCGGCTGCTCGCCAATCCCAGCGCCCAAATCCGCGAAGAGACCCTAGATATGCTGGTGGAACACGCGGCCAAGGTCAAAGAGTGGCAGTCGCCGCTCGTGCACCGGTCCCATTTGCCGGTGAATGCGGCCAAGAAGCTCGCCACTTTCGTCGCCGATGCGCTACTCGAGGTGTTGCAGGCGCGCAGCGATTTGGACCCGGAAACCCTGCGCGAAGTCGCCCTGGTCGTCCACCGCCGCCTTGAATCTAAAGAGCCGGAGGGACACCACGAATTCGACGGCATGGACACCGTTTGCAGCAACGGGGACCCTGATCACGGCCGAGCTCTTTCCGAACATGTCCAACAGCTTGACGCCGAAGGCAGGCTAGACGAAGGGGCGGTTGACGAGGCGCTCAGGCGCGGCAATCACGGGTTCGTCACCGAGACCCTGGCGCTGAAAGCCGGCGTGTCCGCCCGGTTGGTCGACAAGGTGGTGTCCGCGCACAGCGCCAAGGGTATCACCGCGCTGGCCTGGAAAGCCGGATTTGGCATGCGCTTCGCGGTGAAACTGCAGACCCGCTTCGTCCGTGTCGGGCCTAAGGACATCATCAATGCCCAGAATGGCATCGAATACCCGCTTTCCGAAGACGAGATGGAATGGTTGATCGAATTCTTCGGTAGTTAGGCCCCCTTAAGCCTAGCCGGAACTGATCAGGGTGCCGACGCCGTGTGCGGTGAAGACTTCCAGCAACAGGGCGTGGGGGACGGTACCGTCCATGATGACGGCGGCGTCGACATCGGCCTCGACGGCGTTGAGGCAGGTTTCGACCTTGGGGATCATGCCGCCATTGATGGTGCCGTCGAGGATCATTTCTTTCGCCATGGCTACGGTCAGTTCGCCGACCACCTTGCCGGACTTGTCCAGCACACCGGCGACGTCCGTCAGCATCAGCAATCGCGTGGCTCCGACCACCGGCGCGATGGCGCCCGCCACCATGTCGGCATTGATATTGTAAGTCTCGCCCTTGTTGCCGATCCCGATCGGGGCGATCACGGGGATGGTGTCGGAATCCACCAATTCGTCGAGGATTTTCGATCTGATGCGGTGGGGCTCGCCGACGAAGCCGAGGTCGAGAATCCTCTCGATGTTGGAATCGCTTACCCGTTGGGTGCGGCGCAGCTTGCGGGCCTGGATCAGGTTGCCGTCCTTGCCCGAAAGTCCAATGGCATTGCCGCCGGCTTGGTTGATGGTGGTCACGATCTGTTTGTTGATCGACCCCGACAGCACCATCTCGACGATTTCCACGGTCTCGCGGTCGGTGACCCGGAGG